>RECW01000024.1 GCA_007693835.1 Paracoccaceae bacterium
CCGGTGGCCTGGTCGACCACCTTCATGGAGAGCCGCGTCTTGCCGCGCTCGTCGAAGCCCATGAGCTTGACCTTCACCTCCTGGCCCTCCTTGACGAGGTCCTTGGGGTTCACGCCGCGCTCGGCGGACATCTGGGAGACGTGCACCAGCCCGTCGCGCTTGCCGAAGAAGTTCACGAAGGCGCCGAACTCCATGATCTTCACCACCTTGCCGGTGTAGATCCTGCCCACCTCCGGCTCCGCGGCGATCGACATGATCAGATCCTTCGCCTTCTCGATCGCGGCGGGGTCGCTGGAGGCGATCTTGATCAGGCCGTCGTCGTTGATGTCGACCTTGGCGCCCGACTCCTCGACGATGGAGCGGATCACCTTGCCGCCCGACCCGATCACTTCGCGGATCTTGTCGGTCTTGATCTGGATGGTCTCGATCCGCGGCGCGTGGGCCCCGATGTCCTTGCGGCCCTCGGTCAGCGCCTTCGACATCTCGCCGAGGATGTGCATGCGCCCGTCCTTCGCCTGGGCGAGGGCTTGGCGCATGATCTCGGGCGTGATGCCGGCGACCTTGATGTCCATCTGGAGCGAGGTCACGCCGCTTTCGGTGCCGGCCACCTTGAAGTCCATGTCGCCGAGGTGGTCCTCGTCGCCGAGGATGTCGGTCAGCACGGCGAAGCGGCCGTCGGTCTCGAGGATCAACCCCATGGCGACGCCGGCGACCGGCGCCTTCAGCGGCACGCCTGCATCCATCATCGAGAGCGACGCGCCGCAGACGGTGGCCATCGAGGACGAGCCGTTCGACTCGGTGATCTCCGAGACGATGCGGATGGTGTAGGGGAACTCGGTCGCCGGCGGCAGCACCGCCTGCAGCGCCCGCCACGCCAGCTTGCCGTGGCCGATCTCGCGCCGGCCCGGCGCGCCCACGCGCCCCGCTTCGCCCACCGAGAACGGCGGGAAGTTGTAGTGGAGCATGAAGCGCTGCTTCGACGTGCCCTCCAGCGCGTCGACGAACTGCTCGTCGTCGCCGGTGCCGAGGGTGGTGATCACCAGCGCCTGCGTCTCGCCGCGGGTGAACAGCGCCGAGCCGTGGGTGCGCGGCAGCAGCCCCGCCTCCGACACGATGGGCCGCACCGTCACCAGGTCGCGGCCGTCGATGCGCGGCTTGCCGTCGAGGATCGCGCTGCGGACGATGTCGGACTCGAGCGCCTTGAACGCGCTCTTGACCGCCGTGCTGTCGGCCTTCTCGTCTTCGGTGAGCCCTTCCTCGACCAGCTCGCGCGCCGCGTTCAGCAGCGCCACGCGCGCCACCTTGTCGGTGGTGGCGTAGGCCGCGGCGAGCTTTTCCGCCGCCAGCTCCTTCACCCGCGCGGCGACGCCGGCGGTGTCGGCGGGCGTGAAGTCGAAGGGCTCCTTCGCCGCCGTCTCGGCCAGCGCGATGATCGCGTCGATCACCGGCTGCATCTGCTCGTGGCCGAACACCACCGCGCCGAGCATGTCGTCTTCCGAGAGCTCGTAGGCTTCGGACTCGACCATCATCACGGCGTCGCGGGTGCCCGCCACCACGAGGTCGAGCTTGCTGTCGGGCAACTGGTCGATCTTCGGGTTCAGCACGAAGGCGCCGTTGATCAGGCCGACCCGGGCGCCGCCGATCGGGCCCATGAACGGCACGCCGGAGATGCAGAGCGCGGCCGAGGTCGCCACCATCGCCACGATGTCGGGGTCGTTTTCGAGGTCGTGGCTCAGCACGGTGCAGATCACCTGCACCTCATGCTTGAAGCCGGGGACGAACAGCGGCCGGATCGGTCGGTCGATCAGCCGCGAGGTCAGCGTCTCCTTGTCGGTCGGCCGGTTCTCGCGCTTCAGGAAGCCGCCGGGGATTTTGCCCGCCGCGTAATACTTTTCCTGATAATGAACCGAGAGGGGGAAGAAATCGAGGCCGGGTTTCGGCTTCTTCTCGAAAACGACGGTGGCGAGGACGCTGGTCTCGCCGTAGGTGGCGACGACGGCGCCGTCGGCCTGCCGGGCGATCTTGCCCGTCTCGAGGGTCAGCGTCTCGCCGCCCCACTGGATTTCCTTGCGAACGATATCGAACATTCCGTTTCCCTGGCTGTGCGGTCGCGATCCCCCTGGACCGCCCCGCGGCGTCGCGCCGTCTGGCGCGGGCTCCGTCCGGTCCCCGCCGGGCCGTCCGGAGCCGGGGACGGGCGGCGCGTGGTCATCGGCCCGTGTGCGCCGGCCCTCCGGCCGGAGCGGGGCGGGCGGGCCCCCCTGATGCGCGAAGCGCGCCCGGCCATGCGTGGGTGGCGGGGCGCGCTTCGGGTCGTCAGCGGCGGATGCCGAGACGCTCGATGATCGAGCGATACCGCGGCTCGTCCTTCGCCTTCACGTAGTCGAGCAGCTTGCGGCGCTGGCTGACCATCTTCAGCAGGCCGCGCCGCGAGTGCACGTCCTTCTTGTGCGTCTTGAAGTGCTCGGTCAGGTTGGTGATCCGCTTGGTGAGGATCGCGACCTGCACTTCGGGCGAGCCGGTGTCGCCGGGCTTGGTCGCGAATTCCTTGACGAGCGCTTCCTTGACGTCAGGCGTGATCGACATCGGGGTCTCCTTTCCCAAGGTTGAACACCCGGTTCGGATGCAGCTGACCCGCCCGATAGACGCCTATGGCCACGGGCGCGCCGTCGAGGCTCGCCCAGGCTTCGTCGCCGTAACGGAGGTCTCCGCCCGCAACCGGCGCCGGCCGCCCCTGTCGGAGCTGCGCCGCCGCCGCCGCCGGAACGGCCAGAGCCGGGATGTCGTCCAGCCCGGTCGCAACCGGCAGCAAGTGTGATTCCAGCGCGCCGCTATGGCGCAATTCGTCGATCTGCGCAAAGGAAATCGCGTCCTCCGCGTCGAAAGGCCCGCTCCACAACCGCCGCAGCGCCGTGACGTGCCCGCCGCAGCCGAGCGCGGCGCCGAGGTCGCGCGCCACCGAACGGACGTAGCCGCCCTTGCCGCAGACCATCTCGAAAACCGCGTGGTCCGCGTCGGGCCGCGCCGTCAACGCTAGGCTCTCGACCCAGAGCGGCCGCGCCGCGAGCTCGAGCGTCTCGCCCTCGCGCGCCAGCGCATAGGCCCGCTCGCCGTCGACCTTGACCGCCGAATACTGCGGCGGCGTCTGCAGGATCTCGCCGGTGAAGGCGGGCAGGGCGGCCGTGATCGCCGCGTCGGTCGGGCGGGCGGCGCTGGTCGCGATCACGCGGCCCTCGGCGTCGTCGGTGTCGGTCGTCTCGCCCCAGCGCACCGTGAAGCGATAGGCCTTGAGCGCGTCGGTCACATACGGAACCGTCTTGGTCGCCTCGCCGAAGGCGATCGCCAGCACCCCTGTCGCCAGCGGGTCGAGCGTGCCGGCATGGCCCGCCTTCTGCGCGCCCATCGCCCAGCGCGCCTTGGCGACGACCTGCGCCGAGGTCACGCCCTCGGTCTTGTCGATCACCAGCCAGCCGTCGACCGCGCGGCCCTTGCGCCG
>RECW01000023.1 GCA_007693835.1 Paracoccaceae bacterium
GCCGGCGCCGGCTGGGCCGCAGCGCGAATCGGCGCGGCGTCGGCCGCCGCGGAGGCCGCGGGCGCGTCGGCGCAGGTGTCGGCGTCGGACGCGCTGCCGATAGGCGTTGGCCGCGCGATGATCGAGCGGCTGCCGCTCGGGCTGATGCTGCTCGACGGCGCCGGCCGCGTGATGTTCGAGAACACCGCCGCCGAAGACGTGCTCGAACGGCGCACGCTCGGCATGCCGGGGGCCGCCGCGCTCCGCGCGCCGGCGCTGAGCGAGGCCATCGCCCGCGCCCTCGGCGAAAGCCGGGGAGCCGAGCTCGACGTCACGCTCCAGCGCTCGAAGGAGCGGATGCTGCACGCCCACGTGCATCCCCTGCCCCGCGCGACCGGCGCGGCCGGCGAGCCTGCGGTGATGATCCTGCTGGAGGACCGCACGCGGATCGTGAAGGCCGAGGCCCTGCGCCGCGACTTCATCGCCAACGCGAGCCACGAGCTGAAGACGCCGCTCGCCTCGATCGCCGGCTTCATCGAGACGCTGCAGGGCCACGCCCGCGGCGACGCCGAGGCCACCGACCGCTTCCTCGCGATCATGTCGGCGCAGGCCGAGCGCATGAAGCGGCTGGTGGAGGACCTGCTCTCGCTCAACCGCATAGAGATCAACGAGCACGTCCTGCCCCGCGGCCCGGCCGACGTCGCCGAGGCGGCGCGCGAGGCGATCGCGGCGATGCGCCCCGTGGCGGAAGCCGAAGGCGGCGCGGTGCTCGACGATCTGCCGCCCGGCCCCGTCGTGATCCGCGGCAGCCACGAGGAGCTGGTGCAGGTGTTCGTCAACCTGATCGAGAACGCGGTGAAATACGCAGGCCCCTCGGGGCCGATCCGCGTCTGCCGCGAGCCGCCGGCGGCGACGCGGCCCGGCATGGTCGGCGTCTCGGTGGTGGATCAGGGCCCGGGAATCGCGCGGGAACATCTGCCGCGGCTGACCGAGCGGTTCTACCGCGTCGACGTCGCCCGCTCGCGCGAGCGCGGGGGCACCGGGCTCGGCCTCGCCATCGCCAAGCACATCCTGAACCGCCACCGCGGCGACCTGACTGTCACCAGCGTGCTCGGCCAGGGCGCGCGGTTCACCGTCTGGCTGCCCGGACCGCCCGACCAGCCCGCCGCCGCGGCGCCGAGCCGCACGGCGGAGACGGCCGGCGCGTGACTACTCGACCACCAGCTTGACCCGGTCGCCGGGGCGCGGCTGCGCGCCGGGGGCGAGGCCGTTCATCACCCGGAAGCGCTCGACCCGGGCCCGGTCGAACGGCGTGCGGGCGGCGAGGCTCTCGGCCGTCTCACCCGGGCGGACCGTGACGACCCGTATCCGCCAAGGCTGGAGCCGCGCCGCCTCGGCCGCCGACAGCCGCTCGAAGCCGCGCGCCGCGCGGTCGAGCGCCGCGCGCATCGCGGCGTCGTCCCGGTTCGAGAGCCCCAGAAAGCGATAGACACGCCCGTCGCCAGTGCGGATCGCCGTCAGCTGAGCGATCCGCACGCCGCGGCCGGTGTCGATCGGCAGAAAGGCGGTCGCCGCCTCCATGCCGCCGATACGGGTGCGCTCAAGCCCCTGCAAGGGGCCGGTCCGCGCCTGCCGCGAGATTCCCGCCGCCCAGACTCTCGCCACGTAGGCGTCGAGCGGGCCGCCGGGGTCCGTCCCGCCGTCGAACACCAGCGCGGCGTCCCGCGGCCCGCGCGCGGCGACCTGCGTCGACGCGTTCATGATGGTGAAGCCCTCGGGCGCGGAGAAGGCGAAGCGCAGCTCCGGGTGCACGAAACGCCTCCCCCGCACGAAGCCGTGGGCGCGGCTGTCGCCGAAGGTCATGCCGTCGATGGCGGAGAGGAAACGGTCGCGGTTGCGCGCGCCCTCGCCGGGGCGGGCGCCCGCTTCGAGCCGCGCGGCGCGGACCGCCTCCCGCGCGCGGTCGGCGGTGGCGGGGTGAGAGGCGAAGAAGTCCACCCGCGTCGGGTCGTAGGCGCCGCCGGCGAGTCGCGTCGAAAGCGCCGTCTGCGCCTTCATGCTCTCGAGGAAGTCGGCCTGCGCGAAAGGGTCGAGCCCGGCGCGGCTGAGATAGCGCACGCCAAGAAGGTCGGCCTCGAACTCCTGCGCGCGGCTGTAGCTCGCGATCACCCCGGCGCCGACCGCCGAGCCCATCTGCCCCACGGCGTCGAGGGCCGGCCCGTCGAGCCCCGCCGCCGCAGCGCCGATCACAGCCGCCAGCACGCCGATCTGGGCGATCGTCGAGCGCGTCTGTCGCTGGGCGCCGTGTCCTGCGGTGACGTGCCCGATCTCGTGACCGATCACGCCGGCGAGTTCGGCCTCGTCGTTGGCCAGCGCGATCAGCCCGCGGGTGACGTAGACGTAGCCGCCCGGCAGCGCGAAGGCGTTGACGGTCGGGTTGTCGAGGACGGTGAAGGTCCACGGGCCCTGCGGCTGCTCGCTGACCGCGGCGAGACGGCGGCCGAGTTCGTTCACGTAAGCCGCCACAGGGCCGCGATAGGCGCCGCCGAACTGCGCCACCAGCTGCTCATGGCTCCGGTCTCCCGCGCGCTGCTCGGCGGCGGGGCGCTGTGCGACGGTCCGCGGCGCCTCGGTCGGCGGACCCCCGGCGCAGCCTGCGGCTAGGAAGGCGAGGGCTGCGGCGAGGCTGCGGAACAGGCGCCGCGGCGGCCGCGAGGCGGAGCGCCGGTCGTGACGCATCGTTGTCCCCTTGCTGGGCTCGGTTCGGGGCGATGGTAGTCGGCCGGTGAGGCGGAGGAAAGGCGGCGGCGCGGACGCGTCGAAGGCGACTGCGCCCCACAGCCCCGGAGAGCTTGCCGCCGCGGCCGCGGGGCGATACCTTCGCTTCGTGGAGAGGAAATGTCCGCGTAGCTCAGATGGATAGAGCACAGGATTCCTGATTGGGAAATTGGGCGTCGCGCGCGGAAACGGCGCGGCGGATCTGCTCAAAGTCGGGGAAAGCTGCGGCGCGCTCGCGCCATGCCGATCCCGAGCCAAGCCCCGCGAGGGGAAGGTGTAGAGACTGGACGGGCAGCGCCTACGGGCTTCGGCCTATGGCGAAGGGACAGTCCGGACCACGAACGCCGGAAGGCGGCGGCGAAAGCCGAAGTGGTGCGAATCCTGGGGTCGTGGGTTCGAATCCCCCCGCGGACACCACCTCTCGGAGCTGCGCCCCGGCGGCCTTCACACGGCATGCGGGTCGCTTCGCGTTCGCCGGCGCGATTCTCTTTCACGACGGTCAGGCGCTGGCACCGTGCGCGGTCTCCGTGCGCAAGCCGCCTCGCCGCCCAAGAAAAACCCCGCCGGGCTGGCCGCCCGGCGGGGTCTCTCATCACGGTGCGCCGTGGAGCGCGTCAGTCGCGCGCCTGCCCCATGAATTGCAGCAGGAACATGAACATGTTCAGGAAGTTCAGATAGAGGCTGAGCGCGCCCGAAACCGCCGACGCCTGCAGCATCTGCGCCGACCCGCCCGACTGCG
>RECW01000137.1 GCA_007693835.1 Paracoccaceae bacterium
TGTCGGGCGGCCAGCAGCAGCGCGTCGCCATCGCCCGGGCGCTGATGCAGGACCCGGCGATCATCCTCGCCGACGAGCCGATCGCGAGCCTCGACCCGATGAACGCGCAGATCGTGATGGACACGCTGAAGCGCATCAACGTCGAGGACGGGCGGATGGTGATCGCCAACCTGCACACGCTCGATACGGCGCGGCGCTACTGCGACCGGGTGATCGGGATGCGCGACGGCCGCGTCGTCTTCGACGGCGCGCCGAGCCAACTGACCACGGCGGTCGCCCGCGAAATCTACGGAGCCGACGAGAGCTTCAACGAGGCGGCCACCTCCACGGCCATCGCCGAGGAGCGCAAGCCGGACCCTGTGCTCGAAGCCGCCGCAGCCGCCCTGTGACTCGAAAACGTATTCCCGCCGCGCCGTGCGCGGCGGGTCTTTCCGCGACATGGAGAATGATCGTGAAGCAAATCATCGCGTCCCTTCTGGTGTCCTCCGCCCTGGCCGCGCCGGCCGCCGCCGCGGGCATCTCCGAGTTCCGCATCGGCCTGCTCGGCGGCGAGAACGTGCAGGACCGGCTCGCCTCGAACGAGTGCTTCCGCGCCTATGCCGAGGAAGCGCTCGGGGTCCCGGTGCGGCTGTTCACCCCGGCCGACTACAACGGCGTGATCCAGGGGCTGATCGGCGGCTCGCTGGACCTCGCCTGGCTCGGCGCCTCGGCCTACGCCGCGGTCTGGCTGAACGACCCCGAGGCGGTGCGCCCGGTGCTGGTCAAGACCAACCTCGACGGCAGCTACATGTACTACTCGATCGGCATCGCGCGCGCCGACAGCGGCATCGCCTCGCTCGAGGACATGGAGGGCCGCAGCTTCGCCTTCGCCGATCCGAACTCCACGTCGGGCTACCTCGTGCCGCTGGTGGAGATCCCGGAGGCCGGTTTCTCGATGACCGAAGGCGAATTCTTCAGCCGCGTCGCCTTCTCGGGCGGCCATGAGCAGACCATCATCGCAGTGGTGAACGGCGATTTCGACGCCGGCGTGGTCTGGGCCGACGGTCAGGGCGAGTGGGAGGACGGCTTCAACTCGGGCGCGCTGCGCCGCGCCACCGACGCCGGCATCGTCGACATGAACGACATCGTAGAGATGTGGCGCTCGAAGCCGATCCCCGAAGGCCCGATCGTGATTCGCAACGCCCTGCCGCAGGACGTGCAGGATACGGTCATCGACCTGATGAAGAACCTCCACGAGACCGATCCCGACTGCGCCTACGGCGTCGCCGCCGGAGAGACGGCGGGCTTCACCCCGATCGGGCACGAGGCCTATGAGACCATCATCGCGGTGCGCCGCGCGCAGATGAACTGAGCGGCCGCGCGCCGACCCCGCCGGGCGCCGCAGACGCGGCGCCCGGCTTTCTCCACGATGGAAGCCCCATGGCCACGGTCCAGCCCGCCTCGCTGCGCCCGACCGACATCCGCACGGAGTATCTGCTGCTCGCGCGCCGGCGGCGGATGTACGGCGGCTTCCTGCTCATCGCCTTCGTGGCGCTCTTCGTCTCGGGCTTGCGCATCGCCGACGCGCGCAACGCCGGAAGCTTTTCGGACGGCGTCTCGCGCATCTTCGACTTTCCAGCGGAGCTGATCGAGGAGGCGTGGCGCAACGCGGCAAACATGCCGGCCCATGCGGCGCGCGCCTTCCCGGCCCTCGTCGAGACCTTCAACATCGCGCTCGCCTCGACGCTGCTCGGCTGTCTTTTCGGCACGCTGCTGGCGCTCGGCGGCACGCGGGGGCTGGCCTACTGGCCGCGCCTGATCCCGGTGATGCGCCGCATCTCCGACGTCTTCCGCGCCGTGCCCGAAATCGTCATCGCGCTGGTGCTGATCTTCGTTCTCGGCGGCGGGCCGGTGCCGGCGATGATCGCCATCGCGGCCCATACCGCCGGCGCGCAGGCCAAGCTGTTCTCCGAGGTCAACGAGAACGTCGACGTGAAGCCGGTGGACGGCCTGGCGTCCGTCGGGGCGAACTGGTGGCAGCGGACGTGGCTCGGCGTGTTTCCGCAGGTGATGCCGAACTATCTCAGCTATTCGCTGCTGCGGCTCGAGATCAACATCCGCGCCTCGGCGATCCTCGGCTTCGTGGGCGCGGGCGGCATCGGCTCCGAACTGCGCAACGCCATGACGTTCGGCCAGGGCAAGTTCGACGAGGCGGCGGCGATCTTCCTGATGCTGTTCGCCACCATCGTGCTGGTCGACCAGACGTCGAGCTGGATGCGCAACAGCCTCACCGAAGGCCGGGGGACGCGATGACCGCGATCGACGTCGACGACCACCGCGCCCGCGCGCTGCGCCTGTTCGACCGCAAGCGCGCCGCGGCGATCGCCCTGCCGGCGGTGCTGCTGCTCTATTTCGGCTACGTCTTCTTCGCCTTCGACGTGCCGGGCCTGATGCAGCGCGCGCGGGGCGACAACGCGGCGATCCTGCTGTCCGACGCGGTGAGCCACAAGATCCACGTGACGCGCGACAACAGGCGCGACGCGCTCTCGGTGTCGGTGGAGGGCAGCCGTCGCGCCGTGTTTCCGCCCGACGGCATCCCGGACTGGGTGCGGGAGGACGGCGAGCGCACGGTGATCGACCTGCCGATGGGCCATGTCGTCACCTATGACGGGCCGCTCGTCACCTACGACCTGCCGGGCTACGGCGCGATCCGCATCGTCATCGGCGATCCCATCGCGCTCGACCTGCCCGAGCCCGGCCCCGCGCCCGATTTCATCAACGCCTCGGACAGCCGCGTCGTGGTCACGACCGCCGCCGGCCGGCTGACCGTGACGCGCTCGCGCGCCGACACCTTCCGCTACTTCTGGGGCTGGGAGCTGTTCTTCTTCGATCTCCAGAGCCCGTTCGCCGGGCTCTCGGTCGGGCAGGCGCTGTCGACGGCGTTCTCGCCCGACCGGCTGGACCCCGCGCTGCCGAACTGGCGGGCGATGCTCCGCGATTTCTGGACCAACAGCATCTGGCGACACGGCGACGTGTTCTGGGCCATCGGCGAGACCGCCCTGATGGCCTTCCTCGGCACCTTCGGCGCGGCGTTGGTCGCGCTGCCGCTGGCTTTCCTCGCGGCGAAGAACTTCGCGCCGTCGGGCGCGGTGCGCTTCGCCGTGCGGCGGTTCTTCGACTTCGTGCGCGGCGTGGACGCGCTGATCTTCACCATCATCCTCAGCCGCGCCTTCGGCCCCGGCCCGCTGACCGGGGCGCTCGCGATCCTGACGACCGACTCGGGCAGCTTCGGCAAGCTGTTCTCGGAGGCGCTGGAGAACACCGACCGCAAGCAGATCGAGGGCGTGCAGTCGACGGGCGCGAGCGCCGTGCAGCGCTACCGCTTCGGCGTGATCCCGCAGGTGATGCCGGTGCTGCTGAGCCAGGTGCTCTACTTCCTCGAATCGAACACCCGCTCGGCCACGATCATCGGGGCCATCGTCGGCGGCGGCATCGG
>RECW01000265.1 GCA_007693835.1 Paracoccaceae bacterium
GCAGAAAAATCCCCCTGAAAGCCGACCTTCGGCCGGCGGCGCAGGGTGGGGGAGAACAAGGCGGGGCCGGGGCTGACGGGCCGCGCCCTTGACGCACAGGCCCGGCGCTTTTCCGTCTTTTCCGAACGAACCCATCTCCGGCTCCATCCAAGGGAGCCGATCATGCAGCCTTCGCCCGTCCGTACAGGGACGCCCAACCACAAGCCGGCGCCGAAGCCTCCCGTCAGCGCGACGCTGACCGCGGTCGCGCGCCATTGGCGCGTCGACGTCGAGACCGCGAGGCGCGTGCTGCGCGCCGGGCGCGCGCCCGACCAGGGAACCCATGCCACACCCCGCTATCTCTGGCGCGACATCTGGGCGATCGAGCGAGCGGGCGTCGTCGCGGGCGCCGCGTGGCCGGACACGACAAGGCCGTTGCGATCGGCCAAGACTGTGAGCGCCGATCTTGGCGTCGACGCGTCGACCGCCCGCCGCTACGCCGCCGGGGGCCGTCTGGCGGCCACGCGGCTCGGGCCGCGGCTGCTGCGTTTCCAGCCTGATCTCACCCCTTCAACGCCCACCCCAGAGCAGGCGCCATGAGGCGTTTTGCGCGCCATTCAGGGGTCTTGCAGACCCATGAGGCGTACGCCCCGCAAGCTACCGTTTGAGTATCTCGCAGGGCGTACGCCTCATTGCGCGGCCCTCGGCGTTTTGCGCGCCGCTCGGCGGCGACGGCGCGCCAAACGCCTCATGACCGCCTCCTTGACCCTTCCCGTCAGCCAAGGAGACCGTCGTGAACCCTCACCAGAACGCCGTCACCATTCAGCACATCATCGACCAGGTCGAGGCGGGCGCTATCGCGTATTCCGACCAGAACAGGCCGCGCGTGCTCGCTTCGCTGCGCCGCTGCGTCACGCTCTACGACAACAGGCCTCCATCGCAGATCGTCGTCGACCCGGCGTCGTTCCACGCGCGGTGGGGCAAGGGCCCGGTCCGGTCCATTCCCGCCGCGTTCAAGTCCCGCGGCGCCTTCGCGGACTGGCGCTCAAACGTGCGCGGGGCGATCGATGCGGCGACGGGCGCCGCTGCTCGACGGGCCGCCCTCGCCGCGAGAGACGATGGCTGGGCCGCCCTGCGTTCGGCCCTGGCGCCGCATGTCGGCGGGCCATGCGCGCCGGTCTTCGAGAAGGCGCTGATCGGCTTCGACAAGCTCGCCCGTCTCGCGCGCGAAGCGGGCCGGGGCCCGCTCGATGTCGATACGCACTGGGCCCAGGCGACCCATGACGCGATCGAGACATCGGCTGGGCGGAAGTCCTTCCGCAAGGCGATCTCTCTGCTCTGTCGCGTCGGCGCCCTCGACGGTGTCGCGGGCCTCGCGCCTGCCGCCCCGATCGCGCTGACATGGGCCCGTCGCTCCGAGGTCCGCGCTGCCCGGATTCCGCCGGCGATCTCCGAACCGCTTGAGGCGTGGCTCGCGCAACGGGCGCGTGGCGCGCGGCTCTCGGGCTACACCGAGATGGCCATCGACCCGCTGGCGCCGAAGAGCGTCAGGGAATACCGCCTCGGCGTCGAGTGGTATGTCGACGGCCTGCGCGCGCTCGATCTCGTCGACCTCGGCGCCGTTACGGGCCCCACGGATATCGCCGACCCGACGCTGCTGTGGAGCCTGGTCGAGGCGGAGGTGAAAGGCCGAACGGCGCGAGAGCTCGCGCCGCACACGCTCAAGGGATATCTTTCGGCCGCAACCTACTTTCTCGCGCCATTCGCGCCCGCCATCACGGTAGAGCGCAAGCTGATGCTGAAGCTGCCCTACTTCGAAGGGGTCAACGGCATGACGCCGGAGATCCGCGACTGGTGCCGTGATCTGATCCGCTCGCCCGACAAGCAGTACGTGTTCCTGTCGAGCCCCGCGACGCTCTTCGCGCGCGCCGCGCCGATGATCGACCGATGGGACGCCCTCGATTTCCACGCGCGCGCCGACGCCATGAGGCTCGCGATCACGGCGTCGGGAATGGCTGTCATGACGCGCCTGCCGTTGCGGGTAGACAATCTGATCGGCCTCCTGCTGCGCGGCCCCGCGCAGCAGCTGTTCCTGCCTGGCCGCCGCCACGCCCCGGCGCGGATCATGCTGCCGGCTGGCCGCACGAAGAACGCAAAGCCCATCGATGGCGACCTGCTCGACACGTCCGTGTTCAGCCCGGTTCAGACTCTGCGCTGGTTCGTCGAGCATGTGCGCCCGCGCCTCGCCGCCGAGTATGGCATCGACCCCGACGCAGACGATCGGCTTTTCCCGGGGCTCACCTATGGCCGGTATCTGCGCATGTTCGTGCGCAGCATTGCCGAGCTCGAGCTGTCGATGACGCCGCACCGGTGCCGCCACGCGCTGGCCTCGATCCTGCTCGCCATCGATCCCAACTGCATTCGTCAGGTCGCCGAGCTCCTCGGCGACAGCGTTGCGACGGTCGACAAGTATTACGGCTGGATCGATCGCAGCCACATGATCAACGAGGCGCAGAAGATCGCAGGAAAGGCGCTCGACGCGCTGAACCGGCGCGCAGGCATCCGTGGGAGGCGCTCATGAGCGCCGCGGACGGCGCACGGCGCCACCGTGGACCCGGGCCGCGCAACCCCGTGACGCGCGGCGATCTGCCGGAATGGATGCGCCAGGGCCTCGACGCCATGGAGCGGGGGCGGCCGCGGGGCGGCGTCGCCGCGCCGCCTCCGTCGCGGCGGCGGGCGGTGATCAGCGCGCTGCGCGATCTCGTGGCGGCAGCCCGTCGCCACGGGCTCGCCGAGGATATCGCCGAGCCCACCGTCGCGGCGGCGGTCGCCGACGCCCGCGCCCGCGGGGTGGCCGAGATTTCGATCGAGGAGCGACTGTCGGCATGGCGTCTCTTCGCGCGCTATGTCGGCCGCGGCGTGGAGTGGGCGGAGACGAGCGCGCGGATCGACGTGCGCGACCCGCGCAGCGTGCTCGCAGCCCCCGCCATGCGGCCGTACCGCGAGGCCGCCGCCGGCCTGCTGGCCGACGGCGTCCGGCTCTCCGACATCAAGCTCGTCGGCCGCTGGCTCGCCCTCGCGGCCGAGCGCGACGGCGCGCCGAGCGAGAGCGACGCGCAGGCGATAGCCGGGCGAAGCGAGAAGAAGACGCGGCTTCTCGCCATCACGCTCCATCGCCTCGACCCCGCGCACGCCGATCTGCCGCTCCTGCAAGGATGGCAGCGGACGGTTGCGCGCGAGGCGCGCACGCGAAAGGGGCTGCGGAAACCTCGCGCCCCAGGCGTGCGGAAGGTCTCCGTGCACGTCGACACGCTGCCCCAGGCGATGCAGGCGCAGCTTGCCGAGCTGGGCGCGCCGGGCGATCGCCGCCACCAGCCCTGGGAGGCCGCGAGCGTGCGCAACGCGGAGCTGCCGCTCTGCCAGATCGTGTACGAGGCGCGCGCGGTCGGCGCTCCGGAGGCGATCTGCCCAGAGGCGATGCGAGCCT
>RECW01000171.1 GCA_007693835.1 Paracoccaceae bacterium
CGCCGCGGGCAGGCGCGGGCCGGTCGGCGCGGCGCGCTGGTCCGACAGGGCGTGGGCCGGCATGCCTAACACGCGCGCCAGCGCGCCGACGTCGACGCCGCTCAGCCCCTCGTCGCTGGTGCGGCGCTCGGCGGATGGATGCCCGGCGGACACCACGCGCCGTCCGGCGGCGGAGGACATCTCCGCATCCGCGTCGAGACGGTCGGCTCGCCGGCGGCGGAGGGACGGTCGATCCTGCTCCCTCGGTTCGGCCGTCCGCGGCGGACCGAACCCTGGGGCGCGACCGAAGCGTGTCCGGGCGGTGCGCGAGGGCGTCCGGGCAGTGTCGTCAGGGGTCGCCTCCCTGTTGGCCGCGTATGGTCGGCGTCGGGGGGGTGAGGCGGCGGCGATCGGCCGGGCGCCGGGACGGAAAGGGTGAACTCGGAGAGACCGGCGCCGGCGACAGCCCGGAACCGCGCCGCGGGGGGCGCGGCGCGCCTCGGCGACGCGCGGCCCAGCGTTTCGGCGTCGGCGCAGCCGACTTCGAGCGCGGCGGCCGCGGAAGCCGAGCGCGGCGCGCATGGTCATGCAGTCGGGCAAGCCATGATCTCTCCCGCGCTGGATGTTGGCCGCCAGCAGATCGATCAGAAACGTCGCGTCGAAGCCCGGCCGCAGCGCGTCGCGCAGGCTGTCGACCAGCACCGGATCCACCGCCTCCGCTGACAGGATCGTCGCGCCGTACCGGATGGCGTCGAGCGACGCGCCGCCGAGACAGCCCGGGTCGAAGAAGCGGGCCGAAAGCGGAACCGCCCGCGACGCGCGGCCCGGTTCGGCGAGCAGGACGACGTCGGGAACCTGGCTGTGGCCGATCCGCCCCGCGGCGGCGGTGAATCCGTTGATCGCGCGCCCGGCGCGGCCGATCGGCGCCGGGTCGGGAACGAGGGCGACGAGGTCGGCCGCGCGCTCGACGCCGCGACCCAGCAGCGCCGGCAGGAGGTCCTCATAGCGGGTCTTCCACCGGGTCGCCACGACCAGCCGGCGCGCGCCCTGGAACATATCCTCGTCCGAACGGTCGCGCCCGCCGGCGGCGCAGGCGGCGGCGATCTCGCCGGCGAGGCGGTTGTGCTCGCGGTGGAACAGCTCGTGCACGGCGAGCAGCGGCGGCGGCCAGGCGAGCAATTCCGCGAGGTCGAGCGCGCCGGCTCCGAACCGCCGGGCAAGCAGGCTCGGGTCGGAGAGGTGTTCGCCGTTCGGCGCGTCGACGGCCAGAGCGGGGGCCGCTTCGGGCCAAGGCCATGGCGGCTGCGTCGTTCCGGCCTCGGCCGGAGCGGCCTTCATCTCCGGGCCGTCGAGCGGCTGCCCGGTTTCGGCGCACGCCTTCGGACGGCGCAGCGCGACGGCGCGAGCGTCGGCGCGCCGCCCGCCAGCGCGCCCGAAGCGTGGCCGCGCGGCCCGGGAACGTCCGGCGCGAGCACCGCTTCGGGGGAATGGACGACTCCGGGTATCGCGTCGGCGCCGTCGAAGGGCGGCAGGAAGGTGTGGTCGCGCCACCGCGGCGACTCGCGGTCGAGGCGCACCTGCCAGCGCGTGCAGACCTTGGCGTCGTCCGAAGGCGCGGCGATGGTCAGCGTCTCGGGACCGGCGGCGTCGGCGTAGGTCGAACACCCGGAGCGCTTGGCGGCGAAGCTGATCGCGCCGACGGAGACCACGCCGTTGTCGCCGCGCGCCTCGCTCGCGGGACAGGAGAGGCGCGCGTAGCCCTCGTTCCCGGCAGCGCACACCAAGGGGATGCGGGCGGCGACCAGACGGAAGACGGCGTTGAACACGTCCCACGCCAGTTCGGCCGCGGCCTTGCCGTAGCGCGCGTCTTCGAGGCCCTTCTTGAAACCGGGGGCCCGCCATGGATCGGGCGCCTCGCGCGGGAAATGGATGCCGGAGACGCCCCTCCCCTCCTCCTCGAAGGACAGGGCGTGGAGGAACGCCATGATCAGGCGCCCGGCGGTCGGTTGGGCCGAGACGCTGATCGGCAGGATGCGCGCGCCGGGCGCGACGCCCCAGCAGGGCGGCGGCCGGTCGTCGGCGCCGTCGGGGTCGGCGCCGGGGGGCGGCGGCGCAGGCCATGCCGTGGGCGGAGCAGGACAGGCGGTCGCGGCGCGTCACGGCGTGGCGCACGCCGCGCCCCTCCCTGAGACGCGCGACGAGCGCACCCTCGGGGCCGGCCGGGGCGAACGGCCGAGCGTCAACGCGCGCAGGTCGCGCGCGATGGCGTGCAGCGGGTCGGCGGCGACGGCCCGGTCGAGCAGCGCACGCGCGCAGTCGTGTTCCCGGAACGGGAAGGAAAGGGCGTGGGCGGCGAGGGCGAGCGTCAGCGCGTTGCAGGGCGCGGCGTCGACGGCGCGTCCCATCATCTCGCGCGCCGCTTCGTCGGAGGCCGACATTCGGCTGCGCAAAGCTCGGCGACTTCGCATCGGGCGGCGCGCTCGGGCTCTCCAGCCCGCTCATCCTGCTGTTCATGTTCGCGTCGCCGCCCCAATTCGTCGACATCGGCGACCTGAGGCTCACCTGCGCCGCGCTGGCCTCTGGAGCGGTCATTCTCGGCGGGGCGCCGCCATTTCCTGTTCTGTCGATGGCGGCCTGCAGGGTCGATGCGCGCGATCCGAAGGCGGCGCTTCGAGTGACTCGAGTTTGCGGCGCCGCAATTCTTGCGCTTTCCGCCATTGCGTTGCTGAACGCGCCACACGACCGGCGTCTTGCCCAGGGGAGACGCACGGGTCGTCTCAACCCCGAGCCCGACGCCGCCCTGTTCCGGCCGACCGAAGGGCGGACGGCGGTCGTCAAGAACCGGCCATGCGCGCGTCCTTGCGAACCGATCTCGATCGCCCACGCTCGGTTTCCCGGTGACCTCGCCCTGATCGAGTGAATTCATGCAAATTTTGAAATTCTGTCGCTGAATCATCACGAACCGCGACGATGAATGCGCATGAAATCGAGAGGACGCGATGCTCGACGTTCAGAAAGTCACGCGCTTGTTCGGCGCCAAACGAGCGGTCGACTCGGTCAGCTTCACGCTCCGCGAGCCGGGATTTGTTGGCATCATCGGCCGGTCGGGCGCCGGTAAGTCCACTTTCCTGCGCATGATGAACAGGCTGACCGACGCCACGGAAGGGCGCATCCTGTTCGAGGGGCAGGATATCCTGGCGCTCCGCGGCGCCGACGCGCGGCGATGGCAGAGCCGCTGCGCGATGATCTTCCAGCAGTTCAACCTCGTCCCCCGGCTCGATGTGGTGTCGAACGTGCTTCATGGCCGGCTCAACCACAGGTCGACCCTGGCGACCGTGTTCAACTTCTGGTCGCGCGAGGACATCCTCCACGCCATCGACATCCTCGAGCGGCTCGGCGTCGCCGAACAGGCGACCAAGCGCGCCGAGGCGCTGTCGGGCGGCCAGCAGCAGCGCGTCGCCATCGCCCGGGCGCTGATGC
>RECW01000032.1 GCA_007693835.1 Paracoccaceae bacterium
CGGCGTCATCGTCAGCGACAACGATGAGGGCAATCGCCCGAATGAGTTCACCTCGTCGGCCGTGCTGAGGTTCACTCAGGAGCACAAAGTGGACTGGCGCACCATCGTCCCGCGAAGACCGACGCAAAACCCCTTCACCGAGAGCTTCCAGGGCCGGATGCGCGACGGCGATCGTATACGATCGCCCTCAACGAGCACCGGTTCTTCTCAATCAGCCACGCCCGCGCCGTGATCGGCGGTTGGGTCCACGATTACAACACGGCCCGCCCACATTCCTCGCTGGGCTACCTGACACCCGCAGCCTTCGCCGCGACGTCGCGACCGCAACCGGCATCGACGCTGCGCAACCTGAAAAGCTCTGCGCCGATGCCCGTTGCTCACGGCTCCGGCGCGCACAATTCTCAACCCGCGATTCCAGTCGCCTCCGGATGAGCGACAGGGGTCAGGTCACACCGGATGCACCACGCCGACCTCGACTTAGAAGCGAAGAACGGATTGCGCTTTCACCCGGTCGAGATCCCGATCCTGTTGGGCGTCAAGCTCGCGGTGGTCGCGGCGCTCGGGCCGCCGGCGGTCGCGGCGCTGCTGTTCGAAGCGCTGCTAAACGTGACCGCGCTCTTCAACCACGCCAACATCGACCTCCCGCCCCGACGACCGCATGCTGCGGTGGATCGTCGTGACGCCCGACATGCATTGCGCGCGGCACATGGTGATGAGCCACGCCACGCCCGAGCGACCCGCCCGGGACTTTGGTCAAGCGGCTTCGTCGACGATGAGCCGAGTCGGCAGACACGGATCGATCGCCTCGAGCGCGAGGGCGGCCACCGCCTTCAGCGGCGCGCAGCGGCTTTTCGGGAGGCGCGCCAGCATCAGGCTCAGCACGCCGCGCGGGTGCAGGGCGCAGTCTGTCGGGGAGAGCCGCGCGAAGGCCACCACGCGCCCCCCGACCGCGATGCCGCGCACCAGGATGGCGCCCCGCGCGCTGTCGGCGTAGGCGACGCCGGGCGCCAGCGGTTCCGGGCGCGGCAACGCGTCGTCGCCGCCGCGAAGCGCCGTCAGAAGGCGATCGACGTCGGCGACGCGCGCCGCGAGACGCCAGATCAGCCCTCGGCTGCGGCGCGCTTCGATCTCGCGCAACAGGTCGGTTTCGGCGAGCCGGGCCGCGACGCCGGTCTCGACCGGGCCGCCGCCGATCTCGCCGGCGTCCCAGTCGATGGTCGCCGCAGGGTCGGGCTTCCAGAGCGCCGGCGCCGCGCGGCACCAGCGGCAATCCCATCGCGTCCACAGATGGCCGAGGACGCGCGCGGGCGCCGTCTCGCCGCGCAAGGCCCATTTCTCGAAGTCGGCGAGCCGCCGCGGCGGCCCGGCTTCGCCGAACAGGGCGCGCGAGAGGTCTTCTACGCCGTCGCCAGCCGATCCTCCGTCGCTGTCGAGCCGCGACGCCGCGCGCACGCAGGCGAGGTCGGCGGCAGCGCCGATCGCGCTCGGCCAGCCGACGCCGAGCCGGAGGGCGTGATCGCGCAGCGCCTCGACGACGATCCGTCGCGCGAGACGGGCGGAGACCGGCAGGCCGAGGGCCGCGCGGGCGGCGCCCTCCTGCGCGGCGGGCGCGGCTGCGAACACCGCTCCGGCGAGGCGCGCCGCCTCCTCGGGCGCGCGCCGCGCCATCAACCGCGTGAGAGACACGGGCTCCGGCGCCGCCACGACGTGCTGAAGCCCGTCTACGCCGCGCCGCAGCGTAACCGTCAGTGCGCCGCCGTCGATCATGGCAGCACGTCGGCCAGGGCCGCGAGGGATTCTGCGCTTTCGGCGAGATCGGCCGCGTTCGCGCGCGCCAGCGTGGGCAGCGCCGCCACTTCGAAGGCGTCGTAGACGAGGGCTTCATGGGCGTTGTAGTGGCGCACGCGCCAGATCCGCGGCGTCGCGGTCGCCTCGATCCGGCACAGTTCGCGTCCACGGCACAGCGCTTCGCCGACGCCGCGGCCGAACGCGGCTTCGAGGTGGGCGAGGTCCGCCGCCGTGTGGGGACGGTCGGTGAGCGCGACGACGTGGCGAGCGGCATCCTCCGCAGCGCGGCCGAGAAGCTCGGCGACGATGACAGGCGCGGCGAAGACGCCTTCGCTCGCGCGTGTCGGGCGTCGTGGCGGCGCAAGCGGGATGTGCGCGCGGCGGGCGAAAGGCGCCGGGGCCGGGCCGAGTTCGATCAGATCGATCTCACCGAGGCGCACGCGCCACACGCCCGGAAAGCGGGTCTCGCGCGCCACCATGCGGGGCGCGCCCTCCACCAGAAGGCTCACGCCGCCCTCCCCGAGCGCACGACGAACGGCGAGCCGCGCCGGCGCGCCCAGCCTCTCGACACGGAAGACCGCCGTGGCGGAGGTTTCCGCGGCCTGCAGGCACCGTCGGCCGAGATCGGCGAGAAAAGCCCGCGCGGCGCGCGGCGTCGGCGGGATGCGAGGCTCTCCATCCAACGCGCCGCCCTGCCAGGGTTGCGGCGCAATGAGAGAGGCCGGCGCGACGACGTTCAGTGCTGGCGTCATGGGCGAGCCTCCGATCGTGGCGCGCTCCGGCGCCGGCCCGGCGCGTCGGCGTGCGCGGGCGAGTCGAGGTGAAGATGCCCGACCATCGATGCGTCGCGATACGCGACCAACGTGCCATGGCGGTGGGTGGCTCAAAGAAACGTCAAGCAACGCATGCGGTTCGCGCGATCCGCGTCGCAACGTCGCATCTCGGCGGCCGGCGCGGCGCGCGCGGAGGTTCGCTCACACAGCGCCGGTCAGCGCGGCGGCGAACTCTTCGGGATCGAACGGCTGAAGGTCGTCGATGCCCTCGCCGACGCCGACGGCGTGGATCGGAAGGCCGAAACGGTCGGCCAAACCGACCAACACTCCGCCTTTCGCAGTCCCGTCGAGCTTGGTCATGACAAGACCGGTGACGTCCGCCACCTTGCTGAAGATCTCGACCTGGGCGAGCGCGTTCTGCCCTGTGGTGGCGTCGAGCACGAGCAGCGTGTTGTGAGGCGCCGACTCGTCGCGCTTGCGGATGACGCGGACGATCTTGGCGAGCTCCTCCATCAGGTCGCCTTTGTTCTGCAGGCGCCCGGCGGTGTCGATCAGCAACATGTCGGCGCCGCTCTGCTGCGCCCGGACCATGGCGTCGAAGGCGAGAGACGCGGGATCTGACCCTTGCTCCGCAGTGAGCACCGGCACGCCGGCCCGCTCCCCCCAAATCTGCAACTGCTCGACCGCTGCGGCGCGGAAGGTGTCGCCGGCGGCGATCACCACCGACTTGCCCGCCGCCTTCAACTGACTGGCGAGCTTGCCGATCGTCGTCGTCTTGCCGGAGCCGTTGACGCCGACGACCAGGATCACCTGCGGGCGCTTCGGATAAATCGGCAGGGGTCGGGCGACGGGATCGAGGATGCGCGCGCACTCGTCGGCGAGGAGTCGTTTGAC
>RECW01000022.1 GCA_007693835.1 Paracoccaceae bacterium
AATGGAAGAAGCAGCGGCGCAGGAAGGCGTCCGGCAGCTCCTTCTCGTTGTTCGACGTGATGATGACGATGGGGCGATGCCTCGCGCGGATCGTCTCTCCGGTTTCGTAGACGAAGAACTCCATCCGGTCGAGTTCCTGGAGCAGGTCGTTCGGGAACTCGATGTCGGCCTTGTCGATCTCGTCGATCAGCAGCACCACCTTCTCGTCGGCGTCGAACGCCTCCCACAGCTTGCCGCGGCGGAGGTAGTTGCGCACGTCGCGCACCCGCTCCTCGCCGAGCTGGCTGTCGCGCAGGCGGCTGACCGCGTCGTATTCGTAGAGCCCCTGCTGCGCCTTCGTCGTGGACTTCACCGACCACTCGATCATGCGCAGCCCGAGGCCGCCGGCGATCTGGCGGGCGAGTTCGGTCTTGCCGGTGCCGGGCTCGCCCTTCACCAGAAGCGGGCGCTCGAGCGCGATGGCGGCGTTGACCGCCACGGTCAGGTCGTCCGTCGCGACATAATCTCGCGTGCCTTCGAACCGCATCGCCCTCCGCCCTCCATGCTGCGCCGCGGCAGCGTATCAGGCGGCGAAACCGGCGCAAGTCGAGAGGGTTTTTATCGACACGCCAGAGCCTTCGCTCTATAGACCGGCGCAAATCGGCGGCCCGAGACCGCCGACGGCGCAGGAGAGGCGGACCATCATGACGGTGCAGGGCGTGATCAAGGCCGATTACCTTCCCCATGACGACGAACCCTTCATGTGCGACCGCCAGAAGGAGTTCTTCCGCGCGCGGCTGAACGACCTGAAGCGCGAGATTCTCGACGAGAGCCGCGAGACGGTCGAGTCGCTGCAGGAAAGCGCGGTGAACATTCCCGACCTCGTCGACCGCGCCTCGGCGGAGGCCGACCGGGCGCTGGAGCTGCGCACCCGCGACCGCCAGCGCAAGCTGATCTCCAAGATCGACGCGGCGCTGCGGCGGATCGAGACCGGCGACTACGGCTACTGCGAGGAGACCGGCGAGCCGATCAGCCTGCGCCGCCTGATCGCCCGGCCGACCGCCACCCTGTCGCTCGAAGCGCAGGAGCGCCACGAGCGCCGCGAGAAGGTCCACCGCGACGACTGAGGCGCGAGCCCCGCGACAGGCGGTGGCGCGGGAGATCGGGCGCTCTTGACGCCGCACGACAGCGCGCGTGCGCACCATCCTCCGGGCATGTCTTCCAGCTTGAGCCGGCGCAGAGCGCCGCCCGTCATTCTTCTGCGGGCCCGCGCCGCGTTTCGGAGCCCGGGGAAGACGCAGGCGGTCGCGCCGCCGCCCGTCAGTCCCGCTCGGCCCCCGAGGTGATGCGGGCCAGCGCCACGACCGCGTCGCGGGCGCGCCCCGAGTCGAGGCTCTCCGCCGCCATCTCGGCCCCTTCGCGCAGGTCGGCGACCCGCTCCGCCACCAGCAGCGCCGCGGCCGCGTTGAGGATCGCTGCGTCGCGGTAGGCGCCGGGCGCGCCGTCGAGCAGCGCGCGGAAGGCGGCGGCGTTCTCGGCCGGCGCGCCGCCGAGGATCGCTTCGAAGGGGTGGACGGGCAGGCCCGCCAGCTCCGGCGCCACCTCGAAGTCCGTGATCGCGCCGTCGGCGAGCTGCACCACCCGCGTAGGCCCCGAGATCGACACCTCGTCGGCCCCGTCGAGCCCGTGCACCAGCCACGCCCGCGTCGAGCCGAGCGCGCGCAGCGTCTCGGCCATCGGCGCGAGCAGCGAGGGGGCGAAGGCGCCGGTCAGCTGCCGCGTCACCCCGGCGGGGTTGGTCAGCGGTCCGAGGATGTTGAAGATCGTCCGCGCGCCGAGCTCCATGCGCACCGGCTGCACGAAACGCATCGCCGGGTGGTGCATCGGGGCCATCATGAAGCCGATGCCGGCCTCGGCGATGGCGCGCTCGACCACTTCCGGCCCCACCATCACGTCGACGCCCAGCTCCGTCAGCGCGTCGGCCGCCCCCGAGCGCGAGGAGAGCGCCCGGTTGCCGTGCTTGGCCACCGGCACGCCCGCGCCGGCCACGATGAAGGCGGCGGCGGTGGAGATGTTCAGCGTGCCCTTGCCGTCGCCGCCGGTGCCGACGATGTCGATGGCGCCGACGGGGGCGCGCACCCTGACGCAGCGCGCGCGCATCACGGCGGCGGCGGCGGCGTATTCGTCCACCACTTCGCCGCGACCGCGCAGCGCCATCAGGAAGCCGGCCACCTGCACCGGCGTCGCCTCGCCCGACATGATCACGCCGAACGCCTCTTCGGCCTCGGCGCGCGTCAGCGGCCCGTCGGCCGCCTGGGCGATCAGCGCGCGCATGTCGGGCATCAGGCGGCCTCCGCAAGGTCGAGGAAGTTCTTCAGCAGGGCGCGCCCGTGCTCCGACGCGATCGACTCGGGGTGAAACTGCACGCCGTGGATCGGCAGGGTGCGGTGCGCCAGCCCCATGATCACGCCGCTTTCGCTCTCGGCCGTGACGGCGAGGCAGGCGGGCAGGCCGTCGCGCGCCACGTCGAGCGAGTGATAGCGCGTGACCTTCATGCCCTGCGGCAACCCGCGGAACAGGCCCTCGCCGCAATGGCTGAGCGCCGAGAGCTTGCCGTGCAGCACCTCGCGGCAGCGCTCCACCCGTCCGCCGAACGCCTGTCCGATGGTCTGGTGGCCGAGGCAGACGCCGAGGATCGGCGCGCGCCCCGCCGCCTGCGCCACGAGATCGAGGCAGACGCCCGCCCGGTCGGGGTCGCAGGGGCCGGGAGACAGCACGATCGCCGCCGGGTCCATCGCGAGCGCCTCTTCCGCCGTCACCGCGTCGTTGCGGCGCACCACGACATCGGCCCCGAGTTCGCCGAGATAATGGGCGAGGTTCCAGGTGAAGCTGTCGTAGTTGTCGATCAGCAGGATCATGGATGCTCCGGGCGGCGCCTGGATCTGGTGGGGCGCCCGGTCGTCGGCGATTGGCCCGGGTCGTCTTTCGCCGTAACGATGGCCTGCGCGGCGTCGCGGCGTCAAGGCGCGCGGGCGAAGGGGGCGCGCGACCAGTGGGGACGGGGTGCGACCATGGCGGAGACGAGTCGGGATCTGGGATTCGCCGCAGGCGCGCTCGCCGGCGCGGCGTTCTCGGCGGTGGTGCTCCTGGGCCTGTCGCTCTCGTCGCCCCGCGACGCGGAGCAGCCCGACGCCCCGCCGCCCGCGATGGGCGCCTCGACCCGAGAGCCCGCCCCGGCGCCCGCGCCGCAGGCGCAGCCGGCCCCGACCCCGCGCGCCGAACCGCCGGAGCCTCCTGAGACGACCGCGGCCCCGACGCCTTCTGGCGAGGAGGCGGAGACCGGCCCGCCGACGCCGCCGGTCGCACCCGCCCGCCCGCGCGCCGGGACCGACACGTCGGCCGATCGGGATGCCCAGGCCGCGGCCCAGCCGCCGGCCGACGCCCCGGA
>RECW01000059.1 GCA_007693835.1 Paracoccaceae bacterium
AGCGCGCCGTCGGCGCCGCGCCCGGCTGGCCGCGCCGGGCGGGGTTCCTCGGCGCGTGGGCTGCGGACTGGCGCCTGTCGCGCGCCGAGGCGCGACGGCTCGCGGCGCTGCGCGCGGCGCTGGAGAGCGCTGAACCGGTGGCCGCCGCAGCACAGCGGCACGGCGCGGACGCCGCGCGCGACGCCGCGCTGATCCGGGCGGCGCAAGGGGCCGCCCTGCCCCCGTCTCTCGAAGCGGAAGCCCTGCGCGGGGCCGAAGCGGCGTTTCCCGTGCGCGCCGCCGACCTCGCGGCCCGCGGCGTCGCGGGAGGCCCGGCCATGGGCGCGGCGCTGGCGGCGCTGCGGGAGAAGTGGATCGCCTCGGACTTCGCGCTCGACCGCGCGGCGCTTCTCGACGCCCTCGAGGGCTGACCGGACCCGCCCGCCGGCGCGGTCTACGGCGCCGCCATCCTGTCGAGCGCCGCGAGCCGCGTCGCGGCGGCGGGATAGTGGCGGGGATGCACCTCGACGGCCGCCGCATAGAGCCGTCGGGCCATCGCCGCGTCGCCGCGGCTTTCGGCGACGCGCGCCTGATTGTGCAGGATGATCGCCTTCTCCGCCTCGGAGAGCCCGCCGCGCGGCGGCCCGAAGTCGCCCGCCAGCGCGCGGCTGAGCGCGAGGTTGTTGGTGACGACGAACCAGCCGGGATCGGCTGCGAGCGCCTGCTCGAACCGCCGCGCAGCTTCGGCGTAGGCGCCCCGCGCCATCAGGCTGACGCCCCAGTTGTTATGCACGTCCGGCGCGTTGTTGGACAGTTGCGCGGCGCGCGCGTAGGCGGCGTCCGCGGCCGCCCAGTCGCGCGCGTTGTCGGCGAGCAGCGCCGCCAGCATGTGCGCCCGCGGCGTGTCGAGGTCCGGCGGCAGGGCCCCGGCCGTCTCGCGCGCCGCCGCCCATCGGTCGAGGCGCACCTCGACGAAGCCGAGTGCGATCAGGTCGTCGTCGCTGGCGTGGCCGGAGGCGACGAGGGCCCGATACCCGCTCGCCGCCTCGGCGAGCGCCCCCGCCCGCGCATGCGCGCGGGCGAGCGATCGGCGATGCGCCGGATCATCGGGCTCGCGCGCCAGCCGCTCGGAGAAGAAGCGCACCGCCGCGCCGGGATCGCCGCTCTCGAGCAGCAGATCGGCGACGCCGGCTTCTTCCATCGCCGTCGCCTTGAACGGGTCGGGCGTGCTGGACACTGTCTGGCAAGCGCCGAGAAAGCCGATGGCCGCGAGCGCGGCGAGGCTGCGTCGCGTCATCGACGACCCTCCGATCTGATCTCCGTGACCCGCACCTCGCCGGCGCGATAGCGGGCGTAGGCCGCCTCGGCCACCCGGCCGTCGAGGCCGAAGCCTTGCGCTCCCCAGACGCCGAGGCCGGCCGGAACCGTCTCGACGCGTCGGTTCAGCGGTTCGCGGCCCGCGACCGGGACGAGCGGCTGCTCGAACCCGCGCGTGTCGACGGCGAGCACGCGGTCGGTCGCCACGCCCGAAGCGATCAGACGCCGCCGCGCCGCCTCCGCCCGCCGCAACCCGAGCGCCCGGTTGTAGGCGGCCGCGCCCGTCCGGTCGGCGTGCCCGACGAGCACGACCTTGAGGTCCGGATTGGCGCGGAGCCAGTCGGCCTGCGCGTCGAGCGTCGCGGCGGCGACCTCGTCGACCTCGGCGCTGTCGAAGGCGAAGAAGGCGCGCGTCTCGGTCGCCGCGAGGAAGGCGTCGGCGAGCGCGTCGGCCGCGCGGCCGGTCTGCACGGCGTGGTTGGCCCTGATCGCCTCGCCCCCGGTGATCGGGTAGGCGACGGGCGCGCAGCCGAGACAGGCGCACAACGCGACGAATGACGGAACCCTACTCCACGACATAACCGAAAGGCCCCTCGAGATCAGCGCCGATCTGCGCCCAGACGTCCTCAGGCCCGGATTCGGTGCGGCCGAGCAGGAACAGCTCAGCCTCGGTCGGGAGGCGCACGCGATCGGCGGGCGTGACGAGGGTGGCGCCGCGCGGCGCCGGGCCCACGCGGTCGACGCTGACGATGACGACAAGCTCGGTCTCGCCGCGCCGGAAGGTGGTCGAGCGGAACAGCGCGCCGAGCACCGGCACGTCGCCGACCCACGGCAACTGGCTGACGGCGTTGTCGAAGCTGTTCTGGTAAAGGCCGGCGATGGCGAAGCTCTGGCCGTCCTCCAGCTCCACCATCGTCGTCGCGCGGCGCACCCGGAAACCGGGGATCGGCGGCAGGTTCGGCGCGATGGAGAAGCCGACGGACGGGTCGACGTCCGACACCTCGGCCGTCACCGCGATGCTGATCAGCCCGTCGCCGAGCACGGTCGGCACGAAGTTCAGCGACACGCCGACCTGCCTGTAGTCGACCCCGATGCGCCCCTCATCGGTGATCTGGGGCACAGGCACCTCGCCGCCGGCGAGGAAGCGCGCCTCCGTCCCCGATACGGCGGTGAGGTTAGGCTCGGCGAGCAGGCGGGCGAAACCCTTCTCCTCCAGCGCGTCGATCGCGACGTTGAGGAAGACGCGGTCGGTCACCTTGATCAGCGCTTCGATGGCCCCGAAACCCGAGGCGGCCGGCGGCGTGATCGGCGGCGTCGCGCTGGCGGGCGGGACGACGGTCCGTCCGGCGAGCGACCCGGACCCGCCGGCGATCGCCGGATTGCCGGTGCGCGAGCCGCTCATGCCGATGCCGAGTTCGCGCGCGGCGCCGCGGTTGATCTCGGCGATGCGCACCCGGAGGGCCACCTGCTGCACGCCGCCGACGGTCATCATGTTGAGCACGTCGTCGCCGAAGTAGGCTCGCGCGAGCGCCATGGCGCGTTCGACCGCCGCGGCGCCGGAGGCCATGCCCGAGAGGACCAGCGCGCCCCCGGCCGTGCGCGCCTCTATCGGCTCTCCGGGGAGGAGCGCCGCAAGACGCGCCTTGAACTCGCCGATGTCCGGCTCGACCACGATGTCCGCGGCGCCGATCAAGCGCCCGCCCGCCGCGAACAGGCTGAGCGTCGTGCGGCCGCGGCTGCGCCCCAGCACGTAGAGGGCCCGATCGGACAGGGGCGAGACGTCCGCGATGTCCGGTTGCGCGATCGAGACCTCGACGAACGGCTCGCGGCTCTCGATGGTCACAGCCTTGTCGACCATGACGACGACCGGCGTCGGTTGCCCGCCGATCACGCGCACGGCGCGCGCCTCGGACGCCTGCCACGGCCACGCAGCCAAGCCAACCGCGAGCCCAGCGGCGCGAACCGCTTTGCTCAGCTTGTCCATTTCCCGCCCGCCCTGCTCGCTTTGCAAAAAGTTATGCAAAAAGCGAAACCTGATAAGCCTAGTTTTTCGTTAACATGCCCGCAGAACGTCGGGGCCGATGCGACACCGTTCGGTAAGGCGTTCGCCCTAGT
>RECW01000021.1 GCA_007693835.1 Paracoccaceae bacterium
GCGCAGGACTATGGCAATGTCCTGTTGTGGGAGCGGGTGGGCCTGACGCGCACCGGCCTCGTGGTCAGCGCCAGCGTCGAGAACAGCGCCATCCTCGGGGTCGAGACGGCGGGCGAAGTGGTCGTTCCCGACCTGTCGGTGCGGGCGGACGGCCTGCAGACCATCGATGCCTTCGTGATCGCGGGCGCGGCTGCGGTGGCCCTTGCGGGTGGCAAATCGATCAGCGTCGCGGGCGCTGGCGTGTTTGCGCGCAACCGCGTCGCCGCCGACACCTCCGCCTTTGTCAGCGGCATGCGGGAGGGGGGCATCAACGTCGACGCCGCCGAGATCGTTGCGCGCGATGCGACGCGTATCGACGCGCTGGCGGGGGGGGCTGCGATTGCGGGGTCGCTGGGCGGCGGCGCCGCCGTCAGCGTCGGCATCGGCCTCGCCATCGCGATGAACGAGGTGACCAACCAGACCTCGGCCTCGATCCGTTCGGTGAATGACTTCAATGCCGCGTCCGATGTCGAAGTGCGGGCCAGCACCACTGCGGCGCCATTGTTCACCGTGGGCGCGCCCACCGTCACCGCGGCCGAGCTGGACGACCTGACCGACGAGCGGCCCGACTACGACCCCGACAACGAAGTCGAGATCACCGAGGACTCGCTCAGGAAGGAGAGAGAAGACGACCTTGAGATCCAGACCCGGCTGCTCGGCGATCTGCGCGCCAACGGGCTGAACATCGCGGCCGATGATGTGCTGCGGCTGGCCAAGTCGAACGACGGGGAAGGCTGGCTGCTGGCCACAAAGGGCGGCGCCTACAAGCTGCGGCTGACTGCGGCGGGGCTGGAGGTGTCGGCATCCACCATCAACTCGATCGCCTTTGCGGCCTCGCTCGCCGGCGCGTTCGGGCTGAGCAACAGCGTGGCGATCGCCGGCGCAGGCGCCTATGCCGAGAACGTCATCAATGCCTCGACCCGCGCCTTCATCACCGCGACCGACCTGGAGGCGGGCGGCGACGTCGACGTGATCGCGCTCAACGAGGCCGAGATTTCGGCCATGGTGATCGCCGCTTCGCTGTCGGTCGCGGTCGGCGCCAGCAACGGCATCGGCGCCTCGATCGGCATTTCCATCGCGCGCAACTTCATGGGCAAGCAGCGCGACGGTTCGAACGGGCTCTCGCTGACCGAGGCGCTTGTGGCGAACGCGCGTGTGCAGGCTGGCGGCGATCTGACGCTGCGCGCGACCTCGACGCAAACCATCGACGCGCTTGTGGTCGCAGGCTCCGCCGCCATTGCGGGCGGCGGTACGGCGGGTGTCGGGATCGCGGGGTCCGGCGTCTGGGTGGAGAACGTGATCTTCGCCGACGTCAAGGCCCGGATCGAGGGTGACCGTGGTCCGGGCGTCACGCCGGCCATCGCGGCGGAGACGATCACGCTCGAGGCCGACAACCTCTCGCGTATCTCGACGCTTGCCGGCGCGGTGGCGGTCTCGGCGGCCTTCGGGGGCACGGCGGGCGTGGGCGTGTCGATCGGCGTGGCGCTGGCGCGCAACACCATCGGCGGCACGCTGGAGGCTTCGATCGACAACGTGGCGCGCGGCGTGGTGGCGCGCGACGGCGCTCTGCGCGTGGCGGCGACCGACCGGGCGGCGATCGGCGTGATCTCGGCCGCGGCGGCGCTGGCGGTGGCCATCGGCGGCACGGCCGGCGTGGCCGTCGCGGGCGGCGGCGCGGAATCGACCAACATCATCGTCAGCACGACGCGGGCGCACATCTCGCGGTCGACCGTGACCGCGGACGTCGGCGCGGTGGATGTGCTCGCGGTGAGCGAGGCCGAGATCCGGGCGCTGGTGGCCTCGATCGCCTTCGCCATCGGCGGCGGCACGGTGGGTGTGGGCGTCGCGCTGGGCATCTCGGTCGCGCGCAACTTCCTCGGCTATGCGCCGGGCGCCGCCACGGCGACGCTCGACACCTCGCAGGAGGTGCGCTCGCTGACCAAGGGGCAGAGGGTGCTGATCCTGGAAGGCGTGCGTCGGGGCGACGTCTATGAATACGTCGGCGACAACGTCGTGGTCCGGTCGGGCGATCCCGCCCTCGAACTCAAGCAGCAGGATTTTTCGGACACCCGCGTCTGGAAGCTCGTCAGCATCACCAACCCCGGCGCCGTCGTCGAGGCCTTCGTGCGGGATTCCGTGCTGACCGCCAGCGGCGCGGTCACCGTCGACGCGCGCGCCCGGCAGGAGATCGTCGCCGTCGTCCTGGCGGTTTCGGCCGCGGTCTCCGGCGGCAAGGTCGGTGTCGCGGTCAGCGGCGCCGGGGCGGGGGCGGAAAACCGTATCGCCACCACCGTGCGCGCCTTCGTCGACGGCTCGGGCCCGGGCCGGACCGACATCACCGCCTCGGCGCTGCGCGTCACCGCCGCCGACGACAGCAGCATCGACGCCTTCACCGGCGCGGCCGCGATCGCGGCGGCCTTCGGCTTCGTCGGCGTGGCGGTGTCGGTGGGCGTGTCGGTCGCGATCAACGAGATCGCCACCGACGTGTCGGCCCGCATCGTCGCCGCCGACAGCCTGAACATCGGCGCGGGCGGTGTGAGCGTGCGCGCCCTCTCGCCCGAGACCGCCTCGTCGGCGATCAACATCAACGCCCAGGTCGTGCCGGGGGTGACCCTCATCACGGCTGCGCAGCTCGACGACGCCTCCAAGACCGACACCGATCGCAGGGGCGATCCGGTCGAGGCCGACGTGACCGGCGATCGGGCGATCCTCGAGCGGCTGCGGGCGCGGCTGGTCGCGGGCGGCGCCGAGGTGTTCGGCGCGCTCCGGCTCACAGCGGTCGAGCAGGGGCGCAGCTGGTCGGCGGTGGACGAGCGGGGCCGCAGCTGGAACATCCGGCTGGAGGGCGGGCAGTTCCTCGCCTCGCGCGCTTCGATCAACGCGGTCTCGGCGGCGGCGGCGCTGGCGGTGGGCCTCGGCGCGGTTGGCGTGGGTGTGGCGGGCGCGGGTGCGGTGGCGCTGAACGCGGTGCTGAGCACGGTGCGCGCCGAGATCGTCGACACGGCCCTCGTCAACACGCCAGGTGCGGTGACGGTCGAGGCGCTGGGCCGCTCCGAGATCAACGCCGTGATCCTCTCGGCGGCGCTGGCGGCGGCGGGCGGCGCGGTGGGCGTGGGCGTGTCCATCGGCATCGCCGTGGCGCGCAACTACATCGGCTACGACGTGAACGGCGACAGGATTGCGGGTTCGGGCGCGGTCACGGCGCGGATCGTCGACAGCCGCGTGAATGCGGGCGGCGTGCTGCGCGTCGAGGCGCAGGCGGCGCAGTCGATCCGCGCGCTGACCATCGCGGGCTCTGCGGCGCTGGCGGGCGGCAAGGTGGGCGTCGCGGGCGCCGGGGCAGGGGCCTCGGCTGTCAACA
>RECW01000020.1 GCA_007693835.1 Paracoccaceae bacterium
CCCGTGGAGGGCGCATGACGCAGCCGGCGGATCAGAGCGCGCCGATGAGCGCCGACCCGGCGCCGACGCCGCCCTTGGCGGTCGCGCCGTCCTTGCGAGAAGAGGCCCCGGTCGCCCTCGGCGCCTTCGATGCGGGCGGCTGGTCGCTGTTGCAGACGCTGCGGGCGCTGGCGCAGAGCGCTCAACGCCGCGGGCGGATCGATCCAGACGGGGCCTGTACGCTGATCGCGCCGTCCGCGGAGGCGGCGGTGGAGGTCTACGGCACGGCGCTGTTGCGCCTGCTCGACGTCGCCGCCGGGCGCGGTCTCCAGTTCCACCGCCGCGGCGCGCCGACGTTGGCGTTCGGGGAGGCGTGGCTGTTGCGGCTCGTGACGGCCTGCGCGCGCGGCGACGCCGACAGCGCGACGTTCTTCGTCTTGCGCCTCGTCGCGCAGACCTATCAGGGGCGGCGGGGTCGCCGAAACGCGGCGTCCGACCTGTCGCGACGGCGCCGTCGGGCGCGGCTGCGACGGGCTGCATGCCTGAGGCGAGGATCTGCCGCACCTCCGGCGAGAGCAGGAAGGCGACGAACCGCATCGCATCTTTCACGCGCGATGCGCCCTGCAACACGCCGACGACGGTCGGCGGCGGCAAGGCGCCGACGTCGCCGTCGGCGAACCGCGCCTCGGCGATGGGGGCGTTCGGATCGCGCGCCCGCGCGCGGCCGCGTCGCCGAGGACTGCGCGCACAGCGGTCAGGTGGCTCTGAAAGGCGGCGCCGCATCGACGACGGTCGCGGTTCCATGAAGCTGAAACCCGACATGTCGCCATCCCCTCGTCGTGGGCGGATGTCCCACAGTCACGGCTGTCGGCTGGCCCGGTCGGGGCGGCTGGCCGGAAGCCTCGGCGAAGACATCAGACATGTAAAGCAAGGCTGCGCCGAGGCCCCGGCGCCAGCGCGGCGCCCTGGTCACGCGAACGTCCTCGTGAAGCCTCCGCCGCCGCCGGTCTCGCGCCGACGGGTTTTTGTTGAGTGATTTTGTCGGATAGACGGACCGCCTCACCCGTGCTTGTCTGGACGCAGTCCGCGCCGTCGCGCCGCAGGAGACCACCGCCTTGCCCAAACCCCCCTCGCCATGCATCGACGTCTGCAAGTACAAGCTCCAGGGCCACTGCATCGCCTGCGGCATGACGAAGAAGCAGAAATCCGCGTTCAAGCGCCTGTCGTCCGGCGCGGAGAGAGCGTCCTTCGTCGTGGCGCTCGTCGCGCAACAGGCCGGTCTCGGGCGCCGTTTCGAAGCATGGCGTCTGGTCTACCGGCGCAAATGCGCGAAGAAGGGAAAGCCCTGCGTGCTGGACGCCCCGGAGGCCGAAGAGCGCGGCGACCTGATGGCGACGGGCTGAGCGGCGGCGCCATCAGGCCGCAACGGCGGAACCGGTAGCGAACGCACGCCCGATGGGGAAAGCCCCCGTCAATCACGATCCGCGAAGGCTGGTGCCATCCATGTTTTGTGGAATGGTCGGTCGCGGAGTGGGATCCACGGCCGGTGAACGTCGCTTCACGAAGCGCCAGCGCGAGGGGACAAGCGTCATTGCGTCCTCCTCCTTGCATCCGACGCCGCGCCGCGGGCCGGAGCCGCAGCGCGGCCGCGCGCCTAAGGCGCGCTTGACCTCGATGCGCCGCGTGCGGGCGCGGGCCTCTGCCGTCTTGGGCAGGGTGACGGTGAGCACGCCTTTGCCGAAGCGGGCCTCGGCCTTCTCCGCGTCGATCCCCGGCGGCAGCGGGATGGCGCGGTGGAAGGCGCCGTAGCTGCGCTCGACGATGCGGGCCGAGCCCTCGCCGCGCTCGGCCTCGCGCCGCTTCTCGCCGCGCAGCGTCAGCACGGTGTCGGCGAGGTCCACCGCGACGTCTCCTTCGTCCATGCCGGGGAGTTCTGCTGAGACGGTCAGCGCCTCCTCGGTCTCGGAGACGTCGATCCTCGGCCCGGCGGCGCCGAAGCCGAAGCCATGCGCGAAGGGACGCTCCACGCGCCGCCAGAAATCGTCGAAGGCGCGGTTCACGTCGCGCTGGAGCGCGACCAGCGGACCCTCCTCGCCCTCGTCGGTCGCGAGGCGGAAGCGGTCGCGGCTCCAGGTCGGAATCAGGTCGCGGATATGCATGACGATCCTCCTTTCCAGATGCGCGGCGGCCTGCGGCGCGGCGCTCGCGCGCGGCGGGGCCGGGGCCGTCCGGGCTCGGAGGGAGGGGCGCAACCGACCTCTCGTCCCCCGCCCTCGGGCGGCCAGCGAGAACCCGCGAAACGCGTGCGAGGCTGTCGCGGCCGGGCCGCCGCCTCATGGCGGGCAAATCGGATCGGCGTCGCGCGCGGTCAAGAGGGCGGCGCCTCCTGTTCGCGGCGGCGGCCTGCGTGTTTTCGGGCAATGGGTTGCTGACCACCCTCGTGTCGGTGCGTGCGACGCAGGAGGGCTTCGGAGATTTCGCCATCGGCCTTGTCGGCGGCGGGTTCTTCCTCGGCGCGGCGGCGGGGGCGCGACGGTCGCGCCGGGCGTGATCGGGCGCGTCGGGCACATCCGCGCCTTCGCGGCCTTCGCGTCGCTCTCCTCGGCGGCGATGCTCGCCTTTCGCTTCGCGGTCGCGGCGCCGGTCTGGATCGCGCTGCGGCTCGCGCAGGGCGTCTGCCATGCGGAACTCGTGATCGTCGCCGAGAGCTGGATCACCGCCGGCGCCGCGTCCGACCTGCGCGGGCGGCTGCTCGCGCTCTACGGGCTCGTCAACTGCGCCGGCTGGGGCGCGAGCCAGCCGCTGTTCGCGCTGGCGCCGGCGCAGGCCTTCGGCTTGTTCGCGCTGGTCTCGGCCGCGCTCTCGCTGGCGCTCGTGCCGGTCACGCTGACGCGCGCCGGCTCGCCAGGCGTGGTGGCGGCGGAGCGATCGGGGCTGCGGCGGCTCTTCGCGATCTCGCCCGTCGCGCTGATCGGCGCCGGGCTGCTGGGCCTCGCCATGGGGGCGTTCTGGGGCCTCGCGCCGAGCTGCGCCGAGCGCAAGGGGCTGACCGGGACCGAGATCTTCGCCTTCCTGACTGCGCCGCTGATCGGCGCGCGCGTCATGCGATGGGCGGTCGGCTGGCTGTCGGACCGGGTGGAGCGGCGCGTGGTGACCGGGCTCGCCGCCGCGGGGGCCGCGCTCGTAGCCGCGGCGCTCGGCCTTGAGGGGGGTCTTCGGCACGCGGCCCGCTGCTCCTGCTCGCCGCGGCGCTCGGCGGGCTCGCCATGCCGATCTACGCGGTCTGTGTCGCCCACGCCAACGACCGCGTGGCCTCGGTGGAGCTGGTGGCGGCGGCGAGCGGGCTGGTCATGGTCTATGGCGTGACCGGGGCGGCCTATGGCGGGAAGAGCGCGGAGCGTCCGGCGCAGCGCAACGGAT
>RECW01000019.1 GCA_007693835.1 Paracoccaceae bacterium
CCAGCCGCAGCCGTCGCGCAGGCGTTCGGCCTCGGCCTCGGCGAGCGCGTCGGCGTCAGTCGCCGCGGGCGTGCGACACGTGCGACTTGTGCGACACGGAGTCGGGTCGGCTTCGGGTTTCGGAGCCGGGAGGCGTGCGACATGTGCGACTTGTGCGACATGGGGCCGGGTCTCGGGGGCTTGTGTCGCACGTGTCGCACGTGTCGCACCGGGGGGCGGGGGCGAAGGCGGTTTTCGCCCGGCCTCGATTTCCGCCAGCGCCTTCGCCGGGTCAAACCACATCGCCGCCCCCGCGAACGATGCGCCAGCCTTCCTTGCGGGGTGCGCCGCGCACCACCGTTCCGGGGGCGAGCGGCGCAAGCCACCCGTGCCTTTCGAGGGTCGCAATCGCAGCCCGCGCGGCGGGGCTTTCCCGCAGCGCCCGAATGGGGGCCAGCCGCAGCACGTCGCGCACCAGCACATCGGGCTCGGGCCAGCTTTCCAGAAGCCACCGCCGCAGCTTCTCGGCCCGGTCGATTTCGGCCGATACCGTCGCCGCGTCGGCGAGCCGCGCCGCCTCGGAAAGGTAGAATTGCGCGAGCGCGATGCCGTTCGCCATGTCCGCCGCCGTCACCTCGGGGGCGTGAAGGTCGCGCCAGAGCGTCAGCACGCCAGCGATGCGGCAGGCGTGTTCGGCCGCCTTCGAGGCGTGCCCGGTGACATGAGCGAGGTCGCCGCCGGGGGCCTGCGCCACCTCGATTGCATCCGAGAAGCCCACCAGAAGCGCGCGGGCCTCGGGGGCCAGCGACAGGGCGCGGGGCTGCAATTCCCGCGTCTCGGGGTCCATGGGAAGGGGCGTGTCGAGGATATCGCGCAGTCGCCCGGAAAAGGCCGCCAGCGCCAGCGGGTCCGGCTTTGCATTGGCGTGAAGCCGGGCGCCGATGGTCGAGGGCGGTTCGCACATCAGGAAGCGCGGCAGGAAGCCCGTTCCGTCAGCCAGCGGGTCGCCCATGAAGCCCCGCGCCACCACCGGCTGCACCATCAGGTGAACCGCCAGCCGCCTGCCGTAGAGCGTCAGAGCGCCATCGCCCGCGCGGGTGCGGCGAATGGGGTTGCCCTGCCAGAGGTCGTTGAGCGCGGCGAGCGTCTTTTGCTTGTTGTCCGCGCTCATGGCGTGCCCGCCGAGGAATTGCCCGCCTTCATCCGAGAAAAGCCCCAGGCTGGGCTGCCCATGGGCGAACAGCTTTGTCAGGCCCTCGAAGGTCGGTTCGGTCACGGTGCGGTCGGTCGAGGGCGGGGCCTCGGGCTCCGGCCCGAGGGCTTCAAGGTCCGCCTGCGCCGCCGTCCGCTTCTCGCCCTTGCCCTTCTTGGCGTCGGCGAGGATGCGGTCGCGCGAGGTTTTCCAGAGCGCATGGGCGTTCTGCCAGCTTGCGAAGGCGTCGCGCTGGGCCTTCGCTTGCTCCCTCTCGAAGGCTCGCAGGGGGGCCAGAAGGGGCGCGTCGCACGATGACTTGCGCTCGCCCGACTGCGCCACCGTCAGCAGGTAGAGCGCCAGCGGGCGCGGCCCGCCGAGCGTTTCCACATCCGCGAAGCCCTGCACCGCCAGAGACGCCACCGCCAGCGCGGAAGCCGCCGGAATGGCCACCGGGGCCTGCGTCGCGCCCTGCACCGCCTGCACCGCCGCGCGCAGCGGCCCGAGGGCGTCAACGGGATACGGCTCGCCGGGCGGGATTTCCCGCAAGAGCGGCTGGGGGGCCTCCGACACGGCGGGGGCGACACCGCCGAGAATGTCCTCATAGTCGCCGCGCATCACGCCGCCCCCCGCATCGTGAGGGCCGCGTCGAGGAATGCCGCCTGTTCCTCGGGAGGCAGAAGCCGCCACGCCCGCTTGAACGCGGCGACGCGCGCCGAAACCCAGAACCGCGCCTTGTCGGGGTCGTCGGGGGGCGTCTCGGCGATGCGCGCATACCACCGCGCCCGGCCGAACGCCTTGGCCTCCATTTGCGCGAACCGCTCGGCCATCGGCGGGTTGAGGTCCGCCGCGGCGATGGCGACGGCCGCGAGGATGCGCGCCGCCTGTTCCGCGTCTAGCCCGATGTGGAAGGCGAGCAGGTCCGCCAGCGCATTGCTGGCGCGGTGCATCGACTCGCCGCCCAGCAGCCGCCGCAGTTCCACGCCCAGCGCCGCCGTCGCGGCGTCGGCGTTCGGTTGCCGCCGCACGCCCCCGAGGCTCGCGCCGCCCCGAGACGCGCCGCCGTCGCGCGGGATGGCCGCAGCTTCGAGCGCCGCCCCGAACGCCGCGTTGAGCGTGCGCCGGTCGAGGTGCGGAAGCTCGGCGAGAGGCCAGGACTCGGGGCCGTCGCCTTCGTATTGCAGCACCGCGCCGGAAGGGTGGCGCCCGTGAACCATCACTTGCCGCCCGGCATGGTCGGCGAAGATTTCCACCTTCGCCGGGTCCGCGCCGATGCTCGCCGAGATATCGGCCACGCCCTCGCCGGGGGCGAAGAACAGCATCACGCGCGCCGCGCCGGGGCGCCAGCGCACGACAGGCGAGCCCCCCGCGACATGCTCGAAGGCGACGCGGGCCGCATGGGCGCGGTCGGCGTCGTCAATGTCGATATCCACGGCGACCACGCCCGAGGTTATCGCGCCGGTCCCGCGGTGCTTCGCGCGGGTCGGCTCGCCCTTCGCGTTGAACGTCCGCGGCGTCGGCGGTTCTGGGTCGGCGGGGTCGTAGCGGAAGCGGGGCCAGTCGGCGAAGAGCGGGCCTTTCGTCCGCTCGCACACAGGCACCACGCGCCAGCCGCCCGCGTGCATCCGCGCCCGGATATCGAGGGTTTCGCGCCAGTCGGTGATGCGCGCGCCGCTCGTCATCGGCGGGACATGCGCCCTTTCATGCGACCACTGGAGACAGGCGGAAGCTGCCTTTTGGCTTTTCATCGCCGGCTCACTCCGCATCGCGTTCGGCGGTGAGCCGCTCGATGGTTTCGAGCAGTTCGTCGCGACGCCAACGCGTCGCTCCGGCGATCTTTATCGGTCGTGGAAGCGTCCCGTCCTTCACCCGACGCCAGAAGGTCGCCCGGCTCCAGTTGAACATTGCGGCGCCGTGCTTGTCGGGCACGAGGATCGGGGCTTCGTCACCACGGTTGGGGCCCTTGATTTGCATGTCGCTCTCCTTGTGTTGGATACGCGACACCTCCTTTAGGCACGAAAACTCTGTTTGAGCGGCGAGATTTTGCGGCACGCGCCAGCTTGGCCCGGCTTGAGACGCGCTTTGGGGGTCAATTCGCCGCCAAAAAATCGAATTTCTCATTTTAGGGCCGGGGGTTAGGTGGCAATCCGGACGACGTTTCCCGGCATGTGAGTCGCGAAGGCGGCCCATGTCTCCATCATCGCCCGGCGCTTCTCGAAGAGGTCGG
>RECW01000115.1 GCA_007693835.1 Paracoccaceae bacterium
CTGGTCGACGCGCTGTACGAGGCGCGCGTGCGGCTCGTGTGCTCGGCGGCCGCGGAACCCGATCGCCTCTACCGCGAGGGCGACGGGGCGTTCGAGTTCGCGCGCACCGCCTCGCGGCTGGAGGAGATGCGCCGGGAAGGATGGGCGCGCGAGAAGACGTGAACCGCGCGCCGCGCGCTTGCGGTCACTCGTCGGCGGAGAGCACGGGCAGCGCGTCGACCCGTCGTTCGATCACGTCGAGCATCGCCGTGTAGCCGGCGCTGTCCAGCGCGCCGAACCGTTCGACGAACGCGGCCTCCGATAGGCCCGCCGGCAGATCGGACACCGCCGGAAACAGCGCGGCCTCGTGATCCATCATCGCCGCCGCGCGCCGCCAGTCCGCCGGGCCGCCGGCGAGCATCTGCTGCGCGAAGCGGATGCCGGCGCGGTTCGCGGCGATGTCGTCGAAGCTGAACCCCGAGCCGCCGCGGCTGTCGTAGAGCTCCTTCAGTTCGCCGACGCTGAAGGCGGGTTGCGCGGCCGAGGCCGCATGGAGCGCGGCCGACACGGCGAAGTGCTGGCGCAGGTCGACCCGGCCGCCGAGGGTGAGACCCCGGCACCGCGACGCCTGTCGGACGCGCCTGGGCTCTCCGAGAACCACATGGAGACGCCATGTGCCGCAGTGCAGACCGAGGGCGAACAAGGCGGCTTCGATCTCGGCGCGGGGCTCTCCCCCCGCATCCGCGCCGTCGGCGGCGATGAGCAGCGCGTGCGCGATCCAGTCGGCTGCGGATCCCTCGCGCGCCGCCTTCGCGCCCTGGGCGGCGAAGTGGCGCTCCAGCGTCTCGGCGTCGCTGTGGAACGCGCGACGGCGCACGCGCTCGATGGTTCGGCCGCCGAGCACGGTTTCGAGCGTCTCTCCGGCGTGGAAGGCGACGGTGGCGCTCTCCCCGGTCATGTCGACGCGGGCCACGGAGTCGAGGGCCGAACGGAAGGCGTCGCCCCCCAGAAAGAAGTCGAGCGCCGCGGCGGCGACGCCGGGCGCCGCGGTCGCCGGCAACGGCAAGCGTCCGACGCTCAGTCTCGAAAGCCGCACCCCCTCGTCGGACGGCGCGGCCACCGCCCGCAGGTTGAGCCAGCGCCGCGCGATCGGGACTGGAGCGCCGAGCGAGACCTCAACCGAAAGGCCTGACGGGCTGGGCGACGCCCGCCCCCTGACGTCCGGGTGCAGCCACGCCGCCACGGTGAACAGAGCGTCGAAATCCTCGCGGCCGAGCGTGATCGAGTCCGCGCCGCCGGAGATCACCCCGGCGAACGCGCGTCGCAACGCCACCACCCTTTCAGGCGCGCCGGCGTCGGGCGCGTCCGGGCGAGGCACGGCGGGCGCATCGTCGACGACGAGCAGCGCCAGGGACGCGAGGAGGATCAGCACGACGGCCGACCCGACGAGGACACGCTTCAAGAACCGGCTCCGTGGCTTGCGCTGCGCGCTGTCTCGCACAAATGCGCCGGGAATGTGTTACACGTTCCGTCGAGCGGGAGGAGACGCGCCATGAGCCTTTGGAACCGCATCGCCGGCGAATTCATCGACGTCATCGAGTGGACCTCGGACGACCGCGCCACCATGGTGTGGCGGTTCGAGCGCCATGGCAATGCGATCAAGTACGGCGCCAAGCTGACCGTCCGCGAAGGTCAGGCGGCCGTCTTCATCCACGAAGGCCAGCTCGCCGACGTTTTTCCGCCCGGCCTCTACATGCTCGAGACCAACAACATGCCGCTGCTGACGACGCTGCAGCATTGGGATCACGGCTTCAAATCGCCGTTCGTCTCGGAAATATACTTCGTCTCGACGCGGCGCTTCCAGGATTTGAAGTGGGGCACGAAGAACCCCATCATCCTGCGCGACCCCGAATTCGGCATGGTCCGGGCGCGCGCCTACGGCACGTATTCGATTCGGATCGCCGACCCCGGCCTGTTCATGACGGAGATCGTCGGCACCGACGGCGCGTTCACCACGGACGAGATATCGTTCCAGCTGCGCAACGTGATCGTGAGCCGCTTCTCCAACGCGCTCGCGAACTCCGGCATCGCCGTGCTCGACATGGCGGCGTCGACCGACGAGCTGGCGGAGCTGTTGCGCAAGCGCATCGCGCCCGAACTCGCGGCCTACGGGATCGAGACGCCCGCGCTGCTGATCGAGAACATATCGCTCCCTCCGGAAGTCGAGAAGGTGCTCGACAAGCGCACCGCGATGGGGATCGTCGGCGACCTCGGCAAATACGCCCAGTTCCAGCAGGCCGAGGCGATGCGCGCCGCGGCGGACCAACCGGGCTCCGCCATGGGGGCCGCGATCGGCATGGGGATGGGCGCCGGCATGGGCGCGCAGGCCGCAGCCGGCCCCTGGGGCGCCCGGCCGCATGCGCCGCCGCCGCCTCCGCCGCCCGAAAAGGTCTGGCATGTCGCCGAGGCGGGCCAGACCAAGGGGCCGTTCAGCCGCGCCGATCTCGGGCGCATGGCCGCGAGCGGCGAATTGAAGCGCGAGACGCTCGTCTGGACGCCCGGCGCCGAGGGGTGGACTCAGGCGGCCGACTTCGCCGAACTGGCGCAGTTGTTCACCGTGATGCCGCCCCCGCCCCCGCCCGCCCCCTGAACGACCGCTTCGCCGCGACTTGCTGGTGGAGACCACATCGATGACCCCGCCCGACGACGGACCCTGGGGCCCCGCGCGCGCCGACGCGCCGGCGCCGGCCGCGACGCAATACCCCTGCGCGGCTTGCGGCGCGGCGGTGTCGTATCGCCCGGGCGAAACCGTGCTGCATTGCCCGTTCTGCGGCTCGGACACGCCGATCCCGGACGTCGACGACATCGCGCGGCGCGAGGCGGTGCGCGAGCACGACTTCCACGCGGCCCTCGAACGCGGCGTGCTCGACGCCGAGATGGAGACGACGCAGGTCGTCCATTGCGACAGCTGCGGCGCCACGGTCGAGTTCGATCCCGCCGAGCACGCCCGCGAGTGTCCGTTCTGCGCCACGCCCCTTGTCGCCGACAGCGCCGCCGACCGCCACATCAAGCCGCAGGCGGTGCTGCCCTTCGCCATCGACGGCGACGAGGCCCGCCGCGCCGTGGCGCGCTGGCGCGCGAGCCTGTGGTTCGCGCCGAACGGCCTGAAGCGCTACGCCCGCGAACGCGGCCGGTTGAGCGGCGTCTACACGCCCTACTGGACTTTCGACGCGCAGACCGAAACCGCCTACGCCGGCGAACGCGGCGACGCCCACAGCGTGCGCACCCGCGGCCCCGACGGCAAGCCGCGGCTGATGACGCAGATCCGCTGGCGCCGGGCCTCGGGCCGCGTGCGCCGGGCGTTCGACGACGTGCTGGTGCTCGGCGCGACCTCGCTGCCCCGCGCCTACACCGACGCGCTGGCGCCCTGGGACCTCTCGCAACTGAAGCCCTACGCGCGGGACTGGCTGGCGGGGTTCCGCGCCGAGGCCTACACGGTCGGCCTCCGCGAGGCGTTCGGCGTGGCGCGCGGCGTGATGGACGCGCAGATCCGCGCCGACGTCCGCGCCGCGATCGGGGGGCACCAGCAGCGCATCCACCGCCTCGACACGCGCGTCTCCGACGTGACGTTCAAGCATGTGCTGCTGCCCGTCTACGTCGGCGCCTACCGCTACCGCGACCGCGCCTACCGGGTGGTGGTCAACGGCCGCACGGGCGCGGTGCGGGGCGAACGGCCGTGGTCGGCGTGGAAGATCGCCCTCGCGGCGCTTGCGGCGCTGGCGCTGGCCGCGGCGGTGCTCGCCATCGACCAGTCGGGGGGCTTCCGGTGATCCGCGCGCTGACGCTGATCCTCGGGCTCCAGCTCCTCGGCGAAAGCGTGGCCGTGGCGCTGGATCTTTCCGTGCCGGGGCCTGTGCTCGGCATGGCGGCGCTGTTCGCGATCCTGCTCGCCACAGGCGGCCCGTCGCCGGACATGGAGCGCACGGCGGGCGGCTTTCTCGACAACCTCGGCCTTTTGTTCGTGCCTGCAGGCGTCGGCGTCACGCTGCATCTCGCGGCGGCGGCCGAGGCGTGGGGCGCGATTCTCGCCGCGGTGGTGCTGGGGACTCTGGTGGCCATCGTGGTGACGGCGCTGGCGTTCGCCTGGCTCGCGCGGCTGGCGGGGTCGGCCGACGATGGGTGAGGGGCTCGACGACGCCGCGTTCCGCCTCTGGAGCTACCTCGCCGCCAATCCTCTCGCCGCGATCACGGCGACGCTGGCGGCCTATGTGGTCGGCGACGCCGTCTGGAAGGCGGGCGGCAAGCGGCCGATCCTCAACCCGGTGCTGATCGCGATCCTGCTGCTCGCCGGCGCGCTGTGGGCGTCCGGCGTCTCCTACGCCGCCTATTTCGAGGGGGCGCAGTTCGTCCACGTCATGCTCGGGCCGGCGACGGTGGCGCTGGCCGTGCCGCTCCATCGCGCGGCTTCGGCGATCCGGCGCGCGGCTGTCCCGATCTTCGGGGCGCTCGTGGTCGGGTCGCTGACGGCGGCGGGGTCGGCGGTGGGGCTGGCGTGGGCGTTCGGGGCGTCGGACGCGCTGCTGGCCACCGTCGCGCCGAAGTCGGTGACGACGCCGGTGGCGATGGCGCTGTCGGAAGGGCTCGGCGGTCTGCCGGGGCTGACGGCGGCGCTGGTGATCCTGACGGGCGTCGCCGGCGCGACCTTCGGCAGCCTGACGATGGACGCGCTGCGCATCCGCGACTTCCGCGCCCGCGGCTTCGCCATGGGGCTTGCGAGCCATGGGCTCGGGGCGGCGCGGGCGCTGAGCGTCTCGCGCACCGCCGGCGCCTTCGCGTCGCTCGCCATGGCGCTGAACGCGCTGGCGACGGCGGCGCTGCTGCCGCTCGCGTGGCGGCTGATTTTCGGCTAGCGCACCACCATCACGGTGGGCCGCGCCGGCAGGGTGTCGATCGAGAGGACGATTTCCTCACCGGCTTCGACGATGGCGAAGTCCTCGGCCATGCCGGCGAGGAACCGCTGGAGGTTGGCCTCGCCGAACCAGTGCATCGGCAGCACCACCTGCGCGCGGAAGCGCTGCAACGTCTCGATCATCGCCGGCAGGTTCATCGTGTAGCCGCCGTCGACCGGGGCCATCACCACGTCGAGCCGGCCTATCCGCCCGAAATGCGCGTCGGTCGGCACGTGGTGCAGGTGCCCGAGATGGCCGATGCAGAGGCCGTTCACCTCGAACACGAAAATCGAGTTGGCGTTCGCCTCGACGCCGCCGCCCCAGCCGCGGATGTCGGTCGGCACGTTGCGCACCACCATGTCGCCGACTTCGACCCAGTGATCGGCGCCCATCGGGTCGGAATCGTCCCAGCCGGGCAGCACGTGCGCGATGCGCGGGTCGGGGTTCGCCGTCCAGTGCGTCGAGTGCGCCTTGTTCATCGTCACGACGGTGGGCGGCGCGCCGGCGCCCCACGGGCCGAAGAAGTCGGTCACGGCGCTGACGCCTTCGGGCGTGTCGATGCGGAAAGACGCGTGGCCGACGAAGCTGATGCGCACCTCGTCGGACGCCAGCGACGCGCGCCAGAGCCGCGGCGCTTCGGCGAGCTGGAAACACGCGGAGGCTGCGAGCGCAGGACCCGCCCACAGCGTGACGACGGCGACAAGCGCTGCGCGCATGGCGATCCCTCCCGGCTGACCCCTTGGAAAGGTTGGACCGGGAGGGACGGTTGTCCAGGCTGAATCAGACCCCCGTCTCGCTCACCAGCTTGGTGCGCAGGAACGCCTCCAGCCCCTCGATCCCGCCTTCCGAGCCGTAGCCGCTGTCGTTGACCCCGCCGAACGGCGTCTCGGGCAGGGAGACGGTGAAGGAGTTCACCCCGACCAGACCTGAGTCGATGGCGTCCGCCAGCCGCGCCGCCCGCGCCCCGTCGCGCGTGAAGGCGTAGGCCGCGAGGCCGAACGGCAGGCGGTTGGCCTTCGCGACGGCCTCCGCCTCGTCGGCGAAGGAGGCGATGGGGGCCACGGGGCCGAACGGCTCCTCGTTCATGATGCGCGCGGTCTCGGGAACGTCGGTCAGCACGGTCGGCGCGTAGAACCAGCCGCGGTTGCCGAGCCGCTCGCCGCCGAGCGCAAGCTTCGCGCCGTGCTTCACGGCGTCGTCGACGAAGCCCTGCATCACGTCGAGCCGACGCTCGCCGACCAGCGGCCCCATGCCGACGCCCTGCTCCAGACCGTTCCCGACCCTGACCGCCTTCGCGGCCTCCACGAAGGCCTCGGTGAAGGCGCCGCGCGCCGCCTCCTGCACGTAGAACCGCGTCGGGGAGATGCAGACCTGGCCTGCGTTGCGGAACTTCGCCGCCGCCGCCGCCTTCGCCGCCGCCTCGATATCGGCGTCCTCGAACACCAGCACCGGGCCGTGGCCGCCAAGCTCCATGGTGCAGCGCTTCAGCGTCTCGGCGGCGAGCTTCTGCAGGTGCTTGCCGACCGGCACCGAGCCGGTGAAGGACAGCTTCTTGCAGACCGGGCTCGCCAGCACATGGCGCGACACCGCGTCGGGCTCGCCGAACACCACGTTGAGCGCGCCCGCCGGCAGCCCCGCCGCCTCGAAGGCGCGGGCGATGGCGATGGCGGTGGCCGGGGTCTCCTCGCTCGGCTTGATCACGATGGAGCAGCCGGCGCCGAGCGCGCCCGCCACCTTGCGCATCACGTTCACCGCCGGGAAGTTCCAGGCGACGAAGGCCGCGACCGGCCCGACCGGCTCCTTCACCACCGAGAGCCGCACGCCCGGAACCCGCGAGGGCACGAGCCGGCCATAGGCGCGCTTGCCCTCCTCGCCGTACCAGCGCAGCACGCCGATGGCGAAATCCAGCTCCATCCGCGCCTCGGCGAGCGGCTTGCCCATCTCGCGCGTGAGATTTTCCGCGATGGCGTCGCGCCCGGCCTCGAGCGCCTGCGCCGCCTGCTCCATCACGCGCTGGCGGGCTTCGGCCGGTGTCGCCCGCCATGCCGCGAAGCCCTTCTCCGCCGCCGCGAGCGCCGCGTCGAGGTCGGCCGGGCCTGCGAGCGGCAGCGCGCCCAGCGTCTCCTCCGTCGCCGGGTCGATCACGGGCAGCGCGCCGCCCGACCCCTCGCGCCGCCACGCGCCGTCGATGAACAGTCCGAGTTCCGCGTAAGCCATGTCGTCCTCCCGCCGTTTCGCCGACACTTAACGGCTCGCCCGAAGCGGCGCGAGGGGCCCGCGTTGACCGCGCGTTCCGCCGCCGCTAGGCAAGGCGCGCATGCCGAGAGGTCGCCCATGTCCGCGCCGCGTTCGTTCCAGGAGATCGTGCTCCGCCTCCAGACCTACTGGGCGGCGAAGGGCTGCGCGGTGCTGCAGCCCTACGACATGGAGGTGGGCGCCGGCACCTTTCACCCCGCCACGACGCTGCGCGCGCTCGGCCCGAAGCCCTGGGCCGCGGCCTATGTGCAGCCCTCGCGCCGGCCGACGGACGGGCGCTACGGCGAGAACCCGAACCGCCTCCAGCACTACTACCAGTTCCAGGTGCTCATCAAACCGAGCCCGCCCGATCTTCAGGAGCTCTATCTCGGCAGCCTCGCCGCCATCGGGCTCGACCCCGCGCTGCACGACGTGCGCTTCGTCGAGGACGACTGGGAGAGCCCGACGCTCGGCGCCTGGGGCCTCGGCTGGGAGGTGTGGTGCGACGGGATGGAGGTGAGCCAGTTCACCTATTTCCAGCAGGTCGGCGGGCACGACTGCCGCCCGGTCTCGGGCGAACTCACCTACGGGCTGGAGCGGCTGGCGATGTATGTGCTCGGCGCCGAGCACGTGATGGACATGCCGTTCAACGCGCCTGACGCGCCGATCCCCCTCACCTACGGCGACGTGTTCCGCCAGACAGAGCGCGAATACAGCCGCTGGAACTTCGACGTCGCGGATGTGAAGATGTTGGAGGAGCATTTCGAGGACGCGCAGGCGGAATGCGCCCGCATCCTTGACGCCGCGCCGCACGACCCGAAGATCGGGCGCGACAACGTCATGGCGCACCCGGCTTACGACCAGTGCATCAAGGCGAGCCACCTCTTCAACCTGCTCGACGCCCGCGGCGTGATCTCGCCGACCGAGCGGCAGGCCTATATCACCCGCGTCCGCGCCCTCGCGAAACGCTGCGCCGACGCCTATCTCGAAACCGAGGCGGGCCGCGCGTGAGTCGCGCCCGATGACCGAGGCCGCGCCGGTCTACGTCGGCGTCGACCCGCAACTCGCCCTCGACGCTGGCATCGCCGTCGGCGGCTTCTGGTCGCTGACCATCGGCTTTGTGGTGTTCTTCATCGGCGCGAGCCTGACGGCGCGCTTCAATCTGCTGCGCGCCTACAGCATCCCCGAACCCGTCAGCGGCGGTCTGCTCGCCGCGGCGGCGGTCTGGGCGCTGGTCGCGCTCTCGGGGCGCGAGGTGAGCTTCGACCTGACGGCCCGCGACGCGCTGCTGATCTACTTCTTCACCGCCGTCGGGCTGAACGCCAAGGTGGCCGATCTGCTCCGCGGCGGCCCGATCCTTGCGCTGATGCTGGCGCTGACGGTCGGCTACATGGTCGTGCAGAACGGCGTCGGCATGGCGGGCGCGCTGCTCTTCGGCCTGCCGAGCCAGGCCGGCGTGATGATGGGCACCGCCGCGCTGATCGGCGGTCACGGCACCGCCATCGCCTGGGGGCCGACTGTGGCCGAGACCTACGGCGTGGCGGGCGGCGCCGAACTCGGGATCGCCTCGGCCACGATGGGGCTGATCATGGCGAGCCTGCTCGGCGGGCCGATCGCCAAGTTTCTCATCGAGGGGCGCGGGCTCAAGCCTTCGGACGCCGATCTGGCGCAGGCGAAACCCGAAGGCGCCTCGGCGCAGGCGACGCTCGGCGCGGGGCTGGTGACGCATGTCGACGTGATGCGCTCGCTGCTCGCGATCCACCTCGCCATCGCCATCGGGGTCGCCGCGCATGAGAGCCTGCTGGCGGCGGGCGTGCGGCTGCCGACTTTCGTTCCCTGCCTGCTGGCGGGGATTCTCCTCTCGAACACCGTCCCGCTCGCGCTGCCGAACGCGCCCTGGCCGGCGCGCAGCCCGGCGCTGGCGCTGGTGTCGGAACTCGCGCTCGCCGTGTTCCTGTCGATGTCGCTGATGAGCATGCAGCTCTGGACGCTCGCGGCGAAGGCCGGGCCGCTGTTCGTGACGATGGCCATGCAGGCGGCGGTGGCGACCGCCTTCATCCTGTTCGTGGTGTTCCCGGCGATGGGGCGCAACTACTTCGCCGCGGTGATCTCGGCGGGGTTCACCGGCGTCACCCTCGGCGCGACGCCGACGGCGGTGGCGAACATGGACGCGGTGACGCGCCGCTACGGGCCGGCGCCGCTGGCGTTCATCCTGCTGCCGCTGGTCTCGGCCTTCTTCGTCGACATCGCCAACGCCTTCGTCATCGGCTTCTTCCTCGGCCTCTAGCTTCCGCTGCGCCGCGGGAGCGCGTAGAAGCCGGGCCGAACGCGGTTCCCTGAGGTTCCCATGCCCGATCTCCTGCTCGAACTCTTCTCCGAGGAGATCCCCGCCCGCATGCAGGCGCGCGCGGCGGCGGACCTGAAGAAGCTCGTCACCGACGGGCTGGTGGAGCGCGGCCTGACCTACGAGGGCGCCGCCGCCTACGCCGGCCCGCGCCGCCTGACGCTCGACCTCCGCGGCCTGCCCGCCGAGACGAGGCCGATGCGCGAGGAGCGCAAGGGCCCCCGCGCCGACGCGCCGGAGAAGGCGATCGAAGGCTTCCTGCGCTCCACGGGCCTTGCGCGCGAGCAGTTGATCGAGCGCGAGGACAAGAAGGGCGCCGTCCTCTTCGCCGTGATCGAGACGCCGGGCCGCCCTGCGGCGGCCATCGTCGCCGAGGTGGTCGAGGCGGCCGTCCGCGGCTTCCCCTGGCCGAAGTCGATGCGCTGGGGGAGCGGGAGCTTGCGCTGGGTGCGGCCGCTGCAATCCATCCTCTGCCTGCTGGCCGACGAGGCGGGGTCGGAAGTCGTGGATCTGGAGATCGACGGAATCCGCGCCGGGAACGTCACGCGCGGCCACCGCGTCCACGCGCCCTCACCCTTCGCGGTGACGTGCTTCGACGACTACGCCGCGAAGCTGGAGGCGGCGAAGGTGGTGCTCGACGGCGAGGAGCGCGCGCGGCGCATCCTGCACGACGCCGAGCACCTCGCCTTCGCGCAAGGCTTGGAGCTGGTGGAGGACGCCGGGCTGCTCGCGGAAGTCGCCGGGCTCGCGGAGTGGCCGGTCTGCCTGATGGGCGAGATCGGCGAGCGCTTCCTCGACCTGCCGCCCGAAGTGCTGCGCACCTCGATGAAGGAGCATCAGAAGTTCTTTTCGGTGCGGAACCCCGCCACGGGCCGCATCGAGAAGTTCGTCACCGTCGCCAACGTCGCGGCGGCGGACGGCGGCGCGGCGATCCTCGCCGGCAACCGCCGGGTGCTGGCCGCGCGCCTGTCGGATGCGCGGTTCTTCTGGGAGAACGACCTGCGCATAGTGCGCGAGGGCGGCATGGCGGCGATGGCCGCGCCGCTCGCGAACGTCACCTTCCACGCCAAGCTCGGCAGCCAGGCCGACCGCATCGCCCGCATCGCGGCGCTGGCGCGCGAGATCGCGCCGGCGGTGGGCGCCGACCCCGACTTGGCCGAGCAGGCGGCGCAGGTGTGCAAGGCCGATCTGGCGTCCGCGATGGTCTACGAATTCCCCGAGCTTCAGGGCGTGATGGGCCGCTACTACGCCGAAGCCGCGGGGATGCCTGCCGAAGTCGCCGCGGCCTGCGTCGAGCACTACGCGCCGCTCGGGCCGTCGGACGCGGTTCCCACCGCGCCGGTCAGCGTGGCGGTGGCGCTGGCCGACAAGATCGACATGCTGACCGGGTTCTGGGCCATCGACGAGAAGCCGACGGGGAGCAAGGACCCGTTTGCTTTGAGAAGAGCGGCGTTGGGGGTGATCAGGACGGTGTTGAGCCGTGGGTTGAGTCTCAAGTTTAACAATCTTTTATCCTCTGCCACCCAGCAACACAACGAACTACAACAAAAAGAAATGCTTGCTCGATATATCAAAGCGCGAGACAAGTTTGCAAAAATAGCATCTGAAGTCGAGGGAGTTCCGATCGATGCTGACGCGTTGGACGCAAAGATCGGTGAACTCGGCGATGTAGCTGTTGATGCAGATATTGCCGCGACCGATGCTATCTGGAGAGCGCGAAACCCTGAACTTTCGAAGCAATATCCAGGCGGCTACTGGGAATACTATGGGACGGTGATCCAATTTCAAGATCACGCCGCGTATTTTATCTCGGATAAATTCAGGCGCGCCGACCTCCTCGCCTTCCTCGCCGACCGCCTCAAGGTCCATCTCCGCGAGCGGTCCATCCGCCACGACGTGATCGAGGCGTGTTTCCGGCTCGGCGGGCAGGACGATCTCGTGGCGCTGGTCGCGCGGGTCGAGGCGCTTCAGGCGTTCCTCGGCACGGCGGACGGGGAGAACCTGCTCGCCGGCTATCGCCGCGCCGCCAACATCCTCGCCGCCGAGGCGAAGAAGGACGGCGACGAGGCGGCCGCCACATGGACCGAGGCGCCCGACCCGGCGCTCGCCGCCGAACCGGCGGAGGCGGGGTTGTTCGCGGCGCTCGACAGGGCGGAGCCGGCGCTCGACGCGGCGCTCGAGGCTGAGGACTGGGCGGGGGCGATGGCGGCGCTGGCGGGGCTGCGCGCGCCCATCGACGCCTTCTTCGAGGGCGTCGTCGTCAACGCGCCGCACCCGACCCTGCGGCTCAACCGCCTGCGGCTGCTGACGCGCGTGCGCGCCGCCATGGAGCGGGTGGCGATCTTCTCGGCGCTGGAGGGATAGCGGCGCGCGGGTCGGCGGGGCGGCCGGAACCGCCCCGCGGCGGCGTCACTTCAGCGTGGCGAGATAGGCCGCGACGTCGGCGCGCTGACCTTCGTCGGCGAGCTTGAACGCCATGCGCGAGCGCGCGCTGTTGTCGCCGAGGTAGCTGCGCAGGAAGGCCACCGGATCGTCGAGATAGGCGATCACCTGCGCCTCGTCCCAGACGAGCCCCTTCTCGCCGGCCGCCACGAGGTCGTCGCCGTAGCGGGCGAAGTCGCCCTGGCTGCCCGCCTTGCGGCCGATCACGCCGTGCTGGTTGGGGCCGGTCTTGCCGCCCTTGACCAGGACGTTGCCGTTCGGGGCGACGACCATGTGGCAGGTGGCGCAGCGCTGCGCGAAGATCTGCGCGCCCGCGGCGGCGTCGGCGGCCTGGGCGCCGTGGCCCATGGCGATGGCGACCAAGGCGGCGGCCAGAATTCTCGTCATCTCGAGCGTCTCCTTGCGTGTTCTCAGCAGGGCGCGTGCCCCGCCCCTGCCCTGTTGTAGCGCCCCGCACGCCGCCGCGCGACAGGATGCGGCGCCGGGGCGCAGAAAAAATCACCTTCCCGCCGCGCCGTCCACGGCCGCGGCGAACGCCTCCGGAAACGCCTCGGCGAGCGCGAGATCGACGTCCGGCATGGTCGCGGGGATGCCGAGGTCGACCAGCGAGGTGACGCCGTGGCCGGCGAGGCCGCACGGCACGATCCCCTCGAAATGCGAGAGGTCGGGGTCGACGTTGATCGCGAAGCCGTGGGTCGAGACCCAGCGCGAGAGCTTCACGCCGACGGCGGCGATCTTCGCCTCGTGAACCGCGCCGTCAGGCCCCGGCGGGCGCTCGGGGCGCGCGACCCAGACGCCGACGCGCCCCGCCCGCCGCTCGCCGCGCACCCCGAAGCGGTCGAGCGCGCGGATGATCCACGCCTCGAGCGCCCAGACGAACCGCCGCACGTCGCGCCCGCGGCGGTCGAGGTCGAGCATGGCGTAGACCACGCGCTGGCCGGGGCCGTGATAGGTGAACTGGCCGCCCCGGCGCGTCTCGAACACCGGGAAACGGTCGGGCGCCAGCAGGTCGGCGCGGTCGGCGCTGGCGCCGGCGGTGTAGAGCGGCGGGTGCTCCACCAGCCACACCTGCTCGGGCGCGCGTCCGGCGCGGATCAGGGCGGCGCGCTCGGCCATCGCCGCCTCCGCTTCGCGATAGGGCGTGAGACCGGGCGAGACGACCCATTCGGGCTCGGGCGGCATGACCGGCGGCATCGACGAAACCCCTCTTTTCAAGCCGCCCCCGCTTCGCTATGACCCGCCCAGTGCGGTCGTGGCGGAATTGGTAGACGCGCAACGTTGAGGTCGTTGTGGGGTAACTCCCGTGGAAGTTCGAGTCTTCTCGACCGCACCAGCTTCCTGAAAAGCCTCGGAGATCGGTGACTGCGGCGACGCCGCGCATGTCACCGTTCTGTCGCATCACTGTCGCGACAGCATAACCGAACCCTCGTAAAGCAGTCGCCGGGCGCAGCGCGGAGAGCCGTGGCGCGGCTTGGCGTGTTGGGTAGACTCTCTGATCAGGTGAAGTCGGCGGCGCGCCGGGCGCCGCCAGAACGGAGGCTTTCGGCGTGACGCAGCACACAGCTTCAGCATTCGACGAGGACCTGCAACGGCTCCAGGCGAAGATCTCCGACATGGGCGGGCTCGCCGAGGAGCTGCTCGCCCAGGCGCTCGAAGCCGTCCAGAAGCGCGACGCGGAGCTCGCGGCGCGGGTCGTGGAGCGCGACAAGGCGCTCGACCGGATGGAGGCGGAGCTCGAGAAGGATTCGATCCGCCTGCTCGCCCTGCGCCAGCCCGTGGCGGTCGACCTGCGCGAGACGATCTCCGCGCTGAAGATCGCCTCGACCCTCGAGCGCATCGGCGACCTCGCCAAGAACATCGCCCGCCGCTCGCAGTTCCTAAGCCGCAACCAGCCGATCAATCTTGTCGCGCCCGTCGTCCGCATGGGCCGGCAGACGTTGACGCAGCTGACCGAGGTGCTCGACGCCTACACGGCGCGCGACACCGCGATCGCCGTCGCGGTCTGGAATCGCGACATCGAGATCGACGAGATGTACAATTCGCTGTTCCGGGAGCTGGTCACCTACATGATGGAGGACCCGCGGACGATCGGGCTCTGCAGCCAGCTCATGTTCGTCGCCAAGAACCTCGAACGCATCGGCGACCACGCCACCTTCATCGCCGAGATGGCCTACTACGTCGCCACAGGCGAGCCGCTCGGCGACGACAGGCCGAAGGGCGAGCCGCTCGACACGATGCTCGATCTCGACGTCTGAGGAACGGGAGCGATGAGCGCGCGCATCCTTGTGGTCGAGGACGAGGAGGCGCTCTGCGCGCTCCTCGACTACAACCTCGGCAAGGAAGGCTTCACCGTCGACGTGCGGAAGGACGGCGAGGAGGCCCTCGTCGCCATGCTGGAGCAGAAGCCCGACCTCATCCTGCTCGACTGGATGCTGCCGAAGGTCTCGGGGATCGAGATCTGCCGGCAGGTGCGGGCCCGCGGCGAGACGCGCGACATTCCGATCATCATGCTGACGGCCCGGGGCGAGGAGGACGACCGCATCCGCGGGCTCGACACCGGGGCGGACGACTACCTCACCAAGCCGTTCTCGATGACGGAGCTGATGGCGCGGGTGCGGGCCGTGCTGCGCCGCACCCGCCCGACGCTGACCGGCGACGTGGCGACCTTCGGCGACATCATCCTCGACCGCGAGACGCGCCGCGTGCGCCGGGGCGGGCGCGAAGTGCACCTCGGCCCGACGGAGTTCCGTCTGCTCGACTGCCTGCTGCAACGGCCCGGCCGCGTGTTCAGCCGCGAGCAGCTGCTCGACATGGTGTGGGGCCGCGACGTCTACGTGGAGGCCCGCACGGTCGACGTCCATGTGGGCCGGCTGCGCAAGGCGCTGAACGCGCGCGGCGAACGCGACCCGATCCGCACGGTGCGCGCCGCGGGCTACGCGCTCGACGAGACCTACGGCGCGGCGGTCTGAGCGAGGAAGTCGCGCAAGGGCCTGAAGCTGTCGGGGTCGCCCGCGGCCTCGGCGGCGGCGAAGGCGACGGCGGCGCGTTCGTGATCGGTCGCGACGCGCAGCGCTTCGGCGTCCTCTGGCGGGCCGAGCGCTTCGAGCGCCTCGAACTCGGCGATGAAGGGGGCGAAGTTCTCGGCCATCCACGCCGCCAGATCGGGCCACGCCATGCCGGCGAGGGGCTCGGCGGCGGCGCGGCCACGGGCGCGCAGCGCGTCGAGGTCGGCCATCGGCACGCAGCGGCGGCGCAACGCCGGCGCGAGCGCCCGCGCCGTCACGGCCTCGATCTCGGCGAGCAGCGTCAGCGCCTCGGCGGCGCGGCCGTCGTGAGCCTCGGCGAGGCGCAGGAAATAGGCCTCGCCTTCGATCTCCTCCTCCCACGCGACGCGCAGCGAAGCGTCGTAGTCGGTGAAGGCGCGCGGCTGCGGCGGACCGTCGGTCATCGCGCGTCAGCCCGGCGTCGCGCCGGCGCCGCCGGCCATGCCGCGGGTCGCCCAGCCGGTCATCCGCCGCTCGACCAGCGTCGCGACGGCGTACATCAGCACGCCCATGATCGCGGTCACGAGCAGCCCGGCGAACACCAGCGGCACCTCGAACCGCGACGAGGCGACCATCATCAGGTGGCCGATGCCCTTGTTGGAGGCCACGGTCTCCGCGATGATCGACCCGACGAAAGCGACCGTGATGGCGATCTTCAGCGAGGCGAAGAAGTAGGGCATCGCCCGCGGCAGGCCGACCTTCAGGATGATGTCGCGGTTCTTGGCGCCGAGCGCGCGCATCACGTCGCGCAGCTCCGGCTCGACGGTCGCGATGCCCGTGGCGACGTTCACGAGGATCGGGAAGAACGAGATCAGGAAGGCGGTGATGATCGCCGGCATGGTGCCGATGCCGAACCAGATCACGAGAATCGGCACCACCGCGACCTTGGGGATCGAGTTGAAGCCGATCAGCACCGGATAAAAGCCGTTGTAGACCAGAGTCGACGAGC
>RECW01000214.1 GCA_007693835.1 Paracoccaceae bacterium
GCGCGATCACCGCCACGGCCCCGAGGGCGGCGCCGGCCGAGACGCCGAGCAGGAAGGGGTCGGCGAGCGGGTTGCGCGTCGTCGCCTGGAGCGCCGCGCCGCCCATGGCGAGGGCCGCGCCCGCGAGCGCGCCGAGGAGCGCGCGGGGCACGCGCAGCTCCCACACGATGCGCTCGCGCGCCGTGGTCCAGTCGGGCTCGATCAGACCGGGGAGAAGGCGGTGGAGCGCGATGCGCCAGACGTCGTCGGCCGGGATCGGCGTCGCGCCGGCGGCGACGCCGAGGATCAGCGCCGCCACGAGCGCGAGCCCGAGCGCCGCGAAGGGCGCGGCGCGGCGGAGCCGGCCGGTCGGCGGCGCGGCGATGACCGCCTCGGCGCGCACCCTCAGTTCACGCCCGGCCGCAGCGCCCGCGCGATCTTCTCCACGGCGCCGATATTGGCCGGGCCGGGCGTGATCTCGGCGTATTTCAGCGCGAGATAGCGCCGGTTGCGCACCGCCGTCGTCTCGCGCATCACCGGGTGGGCTTCGAGAAACGCGATCAGCCCCGCCCCGCCGTCCTCGCCGTAGTCGAGCACGATGATGAACTCGGGGTCGCGCTCGCCGACCGCCTCCCAGCCGACGCGGCCCCAGCTCATGTCGACGTCGTCCATCACGTTGACGCCGCCGGCGGCGGCGATCAGCGCGGTCGGCATGGCGAAGCGGCCGGCGGTGAAGGGCTGGTCCTCGCCGCTGTCGTAGAGGAAGACCCGCGTCGGAGCCGCGCCTTCGGTCTCGTCGGCGACTGCGGCGATGCGCGCCTCCCATCCCTCGATCAGCGCCGCGGCGCGATCCTCGACGCCGAAGATCGTCGCGATGGCGCGCACGTCGCCGTAGAGCGTCTCCATCGAGACGTCGGGGCGGTCGCGGTCGAGGTGGACGCAGCTTTCGGTCAGCACCCAGGTGGGGATGCCGAAGCCCGCCAGCGTCTCCGGCGTCACCTCGCCGCCCGGCTGCATGCCGTAGTACCAGCCGGCGAAGAAGAAGTCGGGCTCGGCCGCGAGCAGGTTCTCCATGGTCGGGTAGCGCGGCGCGAGTTCGGGGATGTCGCCGCGGGCGGCGTCGAATTCGGGCGTGGTCTTGTACCAGCCGGTGATGCCGGTGACGCCGACCGTGCGCGGCTGAAGCTCCAGCGCGAACATGATCTCGGCCATGTTGATGTCGTGGACCACGGCGCGCTCGGGGGGCGCGTCGAAGGTCACGGGGCGGCCGCAGTTGTCGAGCGTCACCGGGTGGGCGAGGGCCGCGGCGGGCGCGAGCAGCAGGGCGGCGAGCAGCGCGGGGCGCATGGGCGTCTCCGTTGGTCAGACGTTTTCGAGGCGGTCGAAGTCGAGGCGCAGCGTCGTCTCCGGCGGCTCGCGGCGGATGCGGGCGCGCACGGCGAAGACATCCGCCACGCAGGCCGGCGTCAGCACCGCCTCGGGCGCGCCCTCGGCGACGAGACGCCCCCCCGACAGCACGGCGAGGCGGTCGCAGAACCGCGCGGCGAGCTCCAGGTCGTGCATGGCGACGATCACCGTGGCGCCGAACTCGCGGAGCAGGCCGAGGACGTCGAGCTGGTGGCGGATGTCGAGGTGGTTGGCGGGCTCGTCGAGGATCAGCGCGCGGGGCTGCTGCGCCAGCGCCCGGGCGATCAGCGCGCGCTTGCGCTCGCCGCCCGAGAGGGTGGCGAACAGGCGGTCCTCGCGGCCGATCAGGCCCATCCGCGCGATGGCGGCGTCCACGGCGACCCGCCCGGCGGCGTCGCCGCCGAGCAGGCCGCGGGCGTGCGGCGTGCGGCCGGCCTCGACGACGTCGCGCACGGTCAGGGCGAACTCGGGCGGCGTCTCCTGCGGCACGGCCGCGACGAGCCGCGCGCGCTCGCGGGCGGAGAGCCGTGCGGCGTCGCGTCCGTCGAGGGTGACGCGCCCCTCGGCGGGGCGCAGCGCGCCCCAGAGACACCGCAGCAACGTGGACTTGCCTGCCCCGTTCGGCCCGAGCAGGCCAAGCACCTCGCCCGGCGCGGCGGCGAGCGTGACTCCGCCGAGCAGCCGCTGGCCGCCGGGCGCGACATAGCCCAGACCTTCGGCGCCGAGCGCGATCATGCCGAAGCGCCCATTGAGGACGGGGCGGCGCAAAGCGGGCTCACCAGGTCGGACGCCGTCTCCTGCGGCGGAAGCCGCCCGAGAATCCGCGCACGCAGCGCCTCGGGCCGCGCCTCGCGCCGCAGGAAGCCCTCAGGCGCCGCCGCATGGAGCGGGGCCAGCGCCAGCAGCGCGTCGGCGTGCTCCCGGTTCTCCGGGTCGAGGTCGCCGAAGATGTATGCGAAGCGCCCGGGCGCGGTCAGCGCCGCCACACAGGGCCGTTTGCACTGGCTCATGCAGCGCACGCCGCGCAGCCGGAGGCCCGGCGTGGCGGAAGCCGCGCCGAACCGCGCCAGCACGGCCTGGGCGAGCCGTTCGCCGCCGCGCCTGTCGCCGCACAGGCCCTCGCGCCCGTCGCGACAGGTCAGGCAGATCGACAGGGTGGAGATGTCGGCGTCGCGTCCGGGCATCGTGCTCAATACAAGTTACGATATAACGTTGCGTTACCTAAGCTGGCGCGGTAACGATCGTCAAGACGCAACGGCGCCAACCAACCGAGACGGAGCCGGCGATGCGGCGAGGGACCGTTCAGCAGACCCACGCGGATCGCGTGCTCGCCTTTCTGCGGCAGGCGGCGCGGCCGCTCTCGGCGTATCAGATACTCGAAGGTCTGCGGCCCGATGGGGTGGCGGCGCCGGTCACCGTCTACCGCGCCCTCGACCGACTGCGCGCCGCCGGCCGCGTGCACCGGATCGAGTCGCTGAACGCCTGGACGCCCTGCTGCGACCCCGACCACGCGGAGACGCCGGTGTTCGCGATCTGCGAGGTCTGCGGCGCCGTCTCCGAGCATCTTGACGCGCGCCTCGCCCGCGACGTCGCAGACCTCGCCCGCCGCACCGGCTTCGCGCCCGCCCGCTCCGTCATCGAGATCCGCGGCCGCTGCGGCGCCTGCCGCGCAGTCGAACCCGTCGCCTGAAAAGGACTGTCCCCCATGACCGAAACCGCGCAGATCCCCGTCACCGTGCTGACCGGCTTCCTCGGCGCCGGCAAGACGACGCTGCTGAACCGCATCCTCACCGAGCGCCACGGCAAGCGCTACGCCGTGATCGTCAACGAGTTCGGCGAGGAAGGCATCGACAACGACCTCGTGGTGGACGCCGACGAGGAAGTGTTCGAGATGAACAACGGCTGCATCTGCTGCACCGTGCGGGGCGACCTGATCCGCATCCTCGGCGGGCTGATGAAGCGCGCCGACAGGTTCGACG
>RECW01000070.1 GCA_007693835.1 Paracoccaceae bacterium
CGGTGCTGTCGGTGTCGATGTTCCCGCAGGTGGCGGTGCTGTCGGGGATGTTCGAGCTGATCCGCCTTCTCGGCATCTACAACTCGCTCGCCGGTCTCATCCTCGCCAACCTCATCCTCACGCTGCCCTTCACCGTCTGGGTGCTCACCACCTTCATGCGCGAGCTGCCGAAGGAGCTGGAGGAGGCGGCCTATGTCGACGGCGCGACGCCGCTGATCGTCGTGCGGCGGGTGTTCCTGCCGATCATGTGGCCGGCGCTGGTGACGACCGGGTTGCTCGCCTTCATCGCTGCGTGGAACGAGTTCCTGTTCGCGCTGACCTTCACGCTGTCGAACGACATGCGCACGGTGCCGGTCGCCATCGCGCTGATCACCGGCGGGTCGCAGTTCGAGCTGCCGTGGGGGAACATCATGGCGGCGAGCGTCATCGTCACCGTGCCGCTGATCGTTCTGGTGCTGATCTTCCAGCGCAAGATCGTCTCGGGGCTGACGGCGGGGGCGGTGAAGGGCTGATGTTCGCGCAGCCCGCCTTCGACGACCGCCCCCGCCAGCTGGGGGGCGACCCCGACTGGTGGCGGGGCGGCGTCATCTATCAGATCTACCCGCGCAGCTTCCTCGACGTCTCCGGCGACGGGGTGGGCGACCTGGCGGGGATCGCCGCGAAGCTCGACTACGTGGCGTCGCTGAACGTCGACGCGATCTGGATCTCGCCGTTCTTCCTGTCGCCGATGAAGGACTTCGGCTACGACGTGGCCGACTACAAGGCTGTCGATCCCCTCTTCGGCAAGATCGAGGATTTCGACGCGCTGCTGGAGGGCGCCCACCGCCGCGGCCTGCGCGTCATGCTCGACCTCGTGCTGTCGCACACCTCCGACAAGCACCCATGGTTTCAGGAGAGCCGCTTCGACCGCACCAACGCCAAGGCCGACTGGTACGTCTGGGCCGACCCCAAGCCCGACGGCGGGCCGCCGACCAACTGGCTCTCGATCTTCGGCGGACCGGCGTGGGAGTGGGACAGCCGCCGCCGCCAGTACTACATGCACAACTTCCTCGCGAGCCAGCCCGACCTGAACTTCCACAACCCGGAGGTGCAGGAGGCGATGCTCGACGTGGCGCGGTTCTGGCTGGAGCGCGGCGTCGACGGCTTCCGGCTCGACACCGCCAACATGTATTTCCACGACCCCGACCTGCGCGACAACCCGCCGCTCGAGCCGGGCATGTCGGTCAACGGCATCCCCGACGAGAACCCGTATTCGTTCCAGCAGCCGGTCTACAACATCAACCGCCCCGAGAACCTCGTCTTCATGGAGCGGTTGCGCGACCTGATGAACGCCTATCCCGCCACCGCGACCGTGGGCGAAGTCGGCGCCGTCACCGACATGTACGAAGCCGTCGCCGAGTACACCCAAGGGTCGAAGCGGCTGCACATGGCCTACAGCTTCGACTTCCTGAACCGGAAATACTCGGCCGGCCACGTGCGCCGCGTGATCGAGCGCATGGAGGCCAAGGGCGGCGACGCGTGGTCGTCGTGGGCGTTCTCCAACCACGACAACGAGCGGGTGGTCTCGCGCTGGGGCCTCGGCGGGCGGGCGGAGCGGGCGGGGCCGTTCCTGATCGCGCTGCTCGCGTCGCTGCGCGGCACGCCGTGCCTCTATCAGGGCGAGGAGCTCGCGCTGACCGAGGCGGTGGTGCCCTACGAGAAGCTGCAGGATCCCTACGGCATCCGCTTCTGGCCCGAGTTCAAGGGCCGCGACGGCTGCCGCACGCCGATGCCGTGGACCGACGCGCCCCACGGCGGGTTCACCGCGGCCGAGCCGTGGCTGCCGGTTCCCGCCGACCACGTCTCCCATTGCGTCGACCGGCAGGACCACGACACGGACTCCCCCCTCAACCGCGTGCGCGCGTTCCTCGGCTGGCGGCGCGGCCAGCCGGCGCTGCTGAAAGGGTCCATCGCCTTCCACGACGCGCCCGAGACGGTGGCCGCCTTCACCCGCGAGGCCGACGGCGCGCGGCTCTACTGCGCCTTCAACCTCGGCGCCGAGGCGGTCGCGTTCACGCCCCAGCCGGGGCCGCTGACGCCAGACGAGGGCGCGGGCTTCGGCGGCGCGCTGCATGGCGACGTCCTGCGGCTTTCCCCTCTCGACGCGTTCTTCGCGCGCTATTGAACGGAGCACCCATGGCCGACGTGCAGCTTCGCGGCGTCAGAAAATCCTTCGGCAAGGTCGAGACCATCCACGGGGTGAACCTCGACATCCGGGACAAGGAGTTCGTGGTCTTCGTCGGCCCCTCCGGCTGCGGCAAGTCCACCCTGCTGCGCCTGATCGCGGGGCTCGAGGACATCACCGCCGGCGACCTCACCATCGACGGGGTGCGGGTCAACGCCCTGCCGCCCGCCAAGCGCGGCATCTCGATGGTGTTCCAGTCCTACGCCCTCTATCCGCACATGACGGCCTATCAGAACATGGCCTTCGGGCTGGATCTGGCGAAGAAGGACAAGGGCGCGATCGACGCCGCTGTCCGCAAGGCCGCCGACATCCTGGAGCTCACGCCGCTGCTCGACCGGCTTCCCAAGGAGCTGTCGGGCGGCCAGCGCCAGCGCGTCGCCATCGGGCGGGCCATCGTGCGCGAGCCCAAGGTGTTCCTGTTCGACGAGCCGCTCTCGAACCTCGACGCGGCGCTGCGCGTCCAGACCCGCATCGAGATCGCCAAGCTGCACAAGAGCATGGGCGCGACGATGATCTACGTCACCCACGATCAGGTCGAGGCGATGACGCTCGCCGACAAGATCGTGGTGCTGCGCGACGGCGAGGTGGAGCAGGTCGGCGCGCCGCTGCGCCTCTACCACCATCCGCGCAACCTGTTCGTGGCCGGCTTCATCGGCTCGCCGCAGATGAACTTCATCGAGACCACGGTGAAGGGCGTCGGCGCCGAGGGCGTGCGCGTCGGCCTGCCCGGCGGCGGCGACGTGACCGCGCGCGTCGACGGCGAGGGCGTGGTTCCGGGCGAGAAGGTCACCCTCGGCGTCCGCCCCGAGCACCTCGCCGCCGACGGCCCCGGCGCGCCGCTGACCGGGGTGGCGGACGTGGTGGAGCAGCTCGGCGAGAGCCACTTCGTGCATGTCGTGCTGCCGGACGGCCAGAAGCTGATCGCGCGCGCCGAGGGCGACGCCCGCGTCGGCGAAGGCGAGACGGTGCGCCTGATGGTCGACGGCGGCCATTGCCACCTGTTCCGCGACGACGGGCTCGCGACGTCGCGGCTGATCTGACGGCGCGCGCTCCGGGTTTGGCCGCCGCCGGCGCCGTTTTCTGCGGTGAATTTCCCGTGCGCGGCGTCAGCGCGCCCGCCGCCCCCTTGGAAAAGGGGGG
>RECW01000018.1 GCA_007693835.1 Paracoccaceae bacterium
CCCGCGCGGCGACCAGCTTCGAGACGGCGCTTTCCGGATCGGCGAGATCCCCGAAGTGGCGCGCCTCCGCCGGGCAGGTGCGGACGCAGGCGGGCACGCGGTCCTCCTCGGGGAGGTTATCGTTGTAGATCCGGTCTACGCACAGCGTGCATTTTTTCATGACTCCGGCCGCCATGTCCATCTCGCGCGCGCCGTAGGGGCAGGCCCACGCGCAGAGGCCGCAGCCCATGCAGGCGTCCTCGTTCACCAGCACGATCCCGTCCTCGGCGCGCTTGTAGGAGGCGCCGGTGGGGCAGACGGTGACGCAGGGCGCGTCGTCGCAATGCAGGCAGGAGCGCGGGAAATGCACGATCTGCGGGGGCGCGTCGGCGGGTTTCGCCTGATAGGTGTGCACGCGGTTCAGCCAGGCGCCCGAGGCGTCGCCGTAAGGATCCTGATCCGACAGCGGCGCGCCGTAGTTCGAGGTGTTCCACTCCTTGCAGGAGACCGCGCAGGCGTGGCAGCCGACGCAGGTGTCGAGGTCGATGACGAGGCCGAGCTTCTTGGCTGTGGTCGCAGGCAGGTCGGTCACGTCCAGTCGCTCCCGAAGGCGAGGGATTTCGGGCCGCGGCCCACGGGGCTCTCCTGCGCGCCGGTGCGCGGTTCGCTGTGGTCGGCGAGGGGCGCCTTCTCGATGCGCACGCGCAGGTCGAACCACGCCGCCTGCCCGGTGATCGGGTCCGAGTTCGCCCAGCGCAGCCCGTCGCCCTTCGGCGGCAGCAGTTCGTGGATCAGGTGGTTGAGCAGAAAGCCCCGCGTCGCTTCGGGCGCCTTGCGGTCGAGCGCCCAGGCCCCTTCCCGCTTGCCGATGGCGTTCCACGTCCAGAGCGTATGGGGGTTGACCGCCGCCATTCGCCGCACAGGAACCTTGATGCGGCCGTGGTGGGAGATCACCCACGCCCAGTCGCCGTCCTTCAGCCCGGCGGCGTCGGCGACGGCCTCGGGCACGTAGAGCGGGTTCTCGCCGTGGATCTGGCGCAGCCACGCGTTCTGCGAGCCCCAGGCGTGATACATCGCCGCCGGGCGCTGGGTGATCGCGTGAAGCGGATAGCCGTCCACCGCCTCGCCTTCGAAGGGCGGATACCATGTCGGCAGCGGGTCGAAGCAGCGCTTGATCCGCTCGCGGAGGTGGTCGGGCGGCTGGTGCGGCCCATGGCCCTCCGCGGCGCGCTGGAATTTGGCGAGCGGCTCCAGATACAGCTGGAAGACGTAGGGCTGCGGCGCGTCGTAGAACGCCATGCCGACAGCCCAGTCCTGATACGCCTTGTTCCACGGCTTGAAGAACCGCGCTTCGTCGGGAACATGGGCCTGAAAGAACCCGCCGTTTTCGATATAGCGCGCAAGCTGGTCGGGGTTCGGCGCTCCCCTGCCCGTTTCGCTCCCGTCGCCGCGCCACCCTGCGAGCGGACCGACGCCGGGGCGGCGCTGGTGGTTCACCATGTAGTCGGCGTAGTCGCGATAGAGCGGCGCCCCCGCCGCGTTCACGAAACCCGGCAGACCCAGCCGCGCGCCGAGGTCGATCAGCACCGACTGGAAGCCCCGCACCCCTTCGTGGCCCGGCCGGTTGGGCTCGACCACCGGCCAGCGGATCGCGTCGCCCGCCGCGTCGGGCTCGGAGATCGGGCGGTCGAGCAGGCTGATGCAGTCGTGGCGCTCCAGATAGGTGGTGTCGGGCAGGATCAGGTCGGCGTAGGCCACCATCTCCGACGAATAGGCGTCGGAGTAGATGATCTTCGGGATCACGTAGTCGCCGTTCTCGTCCTGCCGCGTCAGCATCTCCATGGTTCCCGCCGCGTTCATCGACGAGTTCCACGCCATGTTCGCCATGTACATGAACAGCACGTCGAGCCGGTAGGGGTCGCCCGCGACGGCGTTGGAGATCAGCATGTGCATCATGCCGTGGGCGGAGAACGGCGCCTCCCAGCTGAACGCCCGGTCGATGCGCTGGGGCGTGCCGTCCGCGTCGAGCAGCAGGTCCTCGGGGCCGCGCACGAAGCCGAGGTGAGGGCCTGCGAGCGGCGTCTCGGGCGCGCCGCCGCCGTGGGGCTTGGGGTGCGCCGCCAGCGGTTTCGGATAGGGCGGCTTGAAGCGGAAGCCGCCCGGCGTCTCGACCGAGCCGATCAGGGTCTGGAGCAGGTGGATCGCGCGGCAGGTCTGGAAGCCGTTGGAATGGGCCGAGACGCCGCGCATGGCGTGCATCGCCACGGGGCGACCGACCATCCGTTCGTGGCGGCGGCCGCGCCAGTCGGTCCAGGGCTGCTCGATCACCACTTCGCGCTCGAAGGCGGCGGCGGCGATCTCGGCGGCGATGCGCCGGATGGCGCCGGCGCTCACGCCGCAGCGCTCGGCGACCGCCTCGGGCGCATGCTCGGGCGCGAGATACGCGTCGAGGATCAGCGCGAAGACGGGGCGCGCCGCGCGCCCGTCGGCCAGCGTCGCACGGCCCTGCAAGTCGGGCTTCGCGTCCATGTCCTCGCTGGAGGCGACGCCCCCCGAGCGCCGGTCGATCACCAGCGGCGCGCCGTCCTCGCCGCGCGCGAACAGCCCGTGATCCGCCGCGCCGGGCGCGTCGATCACCAGCCACGGCGCGTTGGTGTAGCGGATCAGGTAGTCGACATCGACGTGGCCCGCCGACAGCAGCACATGAATCAGCGCCTGCACGAACAGCCCGTCGGTCCCCGGCGTGATCCCCACCCACTCGTCGGCGACCGCGTTGTAGCCGGTCCGCACCGGGTTCACCGCGATGGTCTTGACGCCGCGCGCCTTCAGCTTCGACAGCCCCAGCTTGATCGGGTTGCTGTCATGGTCTTCGGCGACGCCGAACAGGAGGAAAAGCTCGGTCCGCTCCCAGTCCGCGCCGCCGAACTCCCAGAACGCGCCGCCGAGCGTCGTGATGCCGGCCGCCGCCATGTTGACCGAGCAGAAGCCCCCGTGCGCCGCGTAGTTGGGCGTGCCGAACTGCTGCGCCCACCATGACGTCAGCGACTGCGACTGGTCGCGCCCGGTGAAGAAGGCGAGCTTGCGCGGGTTCGTCTTGCGGATGGGCGCGAGCCAGGAGACCGCCGTCTCCAGCGCCTCCTCCCACGAAATCTCCGCGAACCGGCCCGAGCCGCGCGGGCCCACCCGCTTCATCGGCGCCCGCAGCCGCGCCGGCGAGTAGTGCTGCATGATGCCGGCCGAGCCCTTGGCGCAGAGCACGCCGCGGTTCACCGGATGGTCGCGATTGCCTTCGATGTAGGCGACCTTCTTCTCGCCGCCCTCCCCCGCCCGCAGATGCACGTTCAC
>RECW01000017.1 GCA_007693835.1 Paracoccaceae bacterium
TCATCCGCTCGTTCCGCTCGCGCGGCCATCTCGGCGCCGATCTCGACCCGCTGCGGCTGACCGAACCCGAACCCCACCCCGAGTTCGACCCGCGCTTCTTCGGCTTCACCGACGCGGACCTCGACCGGCCGATCTACATCGACAACGTGCTCGGCCTCGAGATGGCGTCGATGCGCGAGATCCACGCGCTCTTGAAGCGCACCTACCAGGGCACCTTCGCGCTCCAGTTCATGCATCTGCAGGACCCCGAGCCGAAGACGTGGCTCCAGCAGCGCATCGAGGGCTACGGCAAGGAGATCGCGTTCACCCAGGAAGGCCGCCGCGCCATCCTGAACAAGATCATCGAGGCGGAGGGCTTCGAGAAGTTCCTCCACGTCAAGTATCCCGGCACCAAGCGCTTCGGCCTCGACGGCGGGGAGGCGCTGATCCCGGCGATGGAGCAGATCATCAAGCGCGGCGGCGCGCTGGGCGCGGTCGAGCTGGTGTTCGGCATGCCGCACCGCGGGCGGCTCAGCGTGCTCGCCAACGTGATGGCCAAGCCCTACCGCGCGATCTTCAACGAGTTCCAGGGCGGCAGCTTCAAGCCCGACAGCGTCGACGGCTCGGGCGACGTGAAGTACCACCTCGGGGCCTCGTCCGACCGCGAGTTCGACGGCAACCGCGTCCACATCTCGCTGACCGCGAACCCCTCGCACCTCGAGGCGGTGAACCCGGTGGTGCTGGGCAAGGTCCGCGCCAAGCAGGCGCTGTTCGAGCACGACCGCTCCAAGGTGATCCCCGTTCTGCTGCACGGCGACGCGGCCTTCGCAGGGCAGGGCGTGGTGGCGGAGTGCTTCGGCCTGTCGGGGTTGAAAGGCCACCGCACCGGCGGCACGATCCACATCGTGGTGAACAACCAGATCGGGTTCACCACGGCGCCGCATCACTCGCGGTCCTCGCCCTATCCGACCGACATCTCGAAGATCGTCGACTGCCCGATCTTCCACGTGAACGGCGACGACCCCGAGGCGGTGGTGCACGCCGCCAAGGTCGCGACCGAGTACCGCCAGAAGTTCCTGCGCGACGTCGTCATCGACATCTTCTGCTACCGCCGGTTCGGGCACAACGAGGGCGACGAGCCCATGTTCACCCAGCCGAAGATGTACAAGGCGATCAAGAAGCAGAAGACCACGCTGCAGCTGTACTCGGACCGTCTGGTGGCCGACGGCCTGATGTCGGCCGACGAGATCGCGGAGGCGAAGGCGGCCTTCCAGGCGACGCTCAACGAGGAGTTCGAGGCCGGCAAGGAGTTCCGCCCGAACCGCGCCGACTGGCTCGACGGCCGCTGGTCGCACCTCCAGACCGCCGAGGGCGACTACCAGCCCGGCGACACCGCCGCGCCGCTGGAGACGCTGCGGGAGGTCGGCCGCGCGCTCTCGACCATCCCCGACGGCGTGAACGCCCACAAGACCATCGAGCGCCTGATGGAGGCCAAGCGCGAGATGATCGCGACCGGCGAGGGCGTCGACTGGGCCACCGCCGAGGCGCTGGCCTTCGGCACGCTGCTCGTCGAAGGCTACGGCGTGCGCCTGTCGGGGCAGGACTGCACGCGCGGCACCTTCTCGCAGCGCCATTCCGCGATCATCGATCAGGAGACCGAGGACCGCTACTACCCGCTCAACAACATCCGGGAGGGTCAGGCGCAGTACGAGGTCATCGACTCGATGCTCTCGGAATACGCGGTGCTCGGCTACGAATACGGCTACTCCCTCGCCGAGCCGAACGCGCTGGTGCTGTGGGAGGCGCAGTTCGGCGACTTCGCCAACGGCGCCCAGATCATGATCGACCAGTTCATCGCCTCGGGCGAGCGCAAGTGGCTGCGCATGTCGGGTCTCGTGATGCTGCTGCCCCACGGCTTCGAGGGGCAGGGGCCGGAGCACTCCTCGGCGCGGCTCGAGCGGTTCCTGCAGATGTCGGCCGAGGACAACTGGATCGTCGCCAACTGCACCACGCCGGCGAACTACTTCCACATCCTCCGGCGGCAGTTGCATCGCAGCTTCCGCAAGCCGCTGATCCTGATGACGCCGAAATCGCTGCTGCGCCACAAGCGCTGCGTGTCGAAGCTCGCCGACATGGCCGAGGGGACGTATTTCCACCGCGTGCTGTGGGACGACGCGCAGCTCGGCGTCGGGCCGGTGACGCTGAAGCCGGACGAGGAGATCAGGCGCGTCGTGGTCTGCTCGGGCAAGGTCTACTACGACCTCGAGGAGGAGCGGAACGCGCGCGGCCTCGACGACGTCTACATCCTGCGCCTCGAGCAGTTCTATCCCTTCCCGGCGATGTCGCTCACCAAGGAGCTCGGCCGCTTCAAGCAGGCCGAGGTGATCTGGTGCCAGGAGGAACCCAAGAACCAGGGCGCCTGGACCTTCGTCGAGCCGAACCTCGAATGGGTGCTGAACCGCATCGGCGCCGAGAACGGCAGACCGCGCTATGCGGGCAGGCCGGCCTCGGCCTCGCCGGCGACGGGGCTCGCCTCGAAGCACAAGCAGGAACAGAGCGACCTCGTCGCCGCGGCGCTCGCGGGCTGACAGGCGCAGGGGGGAACGGAATGACGACGGAAGTGCGGGTGCCGACGCTGGGCGAGTCGGTGACGGAAGCGACGGTCGCGACCTGGTTCAAGCAGCCGGGCGACGCGGTCGAGATGGACGAGATGCTCTGCGAGCTCGAGACCGACAAGGTGACGGTGGAGGTGCCCTCGCCCGCGGCGGGCAAGCTGATCGAACTGGTCGCCGCCGAAGGCGAGACCGTCGGCGTCAACGCGCTGCTCGCCACCATCGAGGCGGGGGCGGCCGGCGCCGCGCCTGCGCCCGCCGCGCCGAAGGCGGAGGCCCCCGCGCCGAAGGCCGAGGCCCCGGCGAAGGCCGCCAGGGCGGACGTCGAGGACGCGCCGTCCGCGAAGAAGGCGATGGCCGAAGCCGGGATCGCGCGCGATCAGGTCAACGGCTCGGGCCGCGACGGGCGGGTGATGAAGGAGGACGTCGCGAAGGCGGTCGCAGCCCTCGGCGCCAAGGCCGAAGCGCCGGCCCCCGCGCCGCGCGCGCCGGTGCCGGTCGACGACGCCGCGCGCGAGAAGCGCGTGCGGATGACGCGGCTGCGCCAGACCATCGCGCGGCGGCTGAAGGACGCGCAGAACACCGCCGCCATGCTGACCACCTACAACGAGGTGGACATGGGCGCGATCATGGCGCTGCGCAACGAATACAAGGACCTGTTCGAGAAGAAGCACAAGGTGAAGCTCGGCTTCATGGGCTTCTTCGTGAAGGCCTGCACCCA
>RECW01000122.1 GCA_007693835.1 Paracoccaceae bacterium
CCGTGTCGTGGAACGGGTGCTCCTCGTCGAGCATCCGCTCGAAGTTGAACACCACCGCCTCGGCGTCGAGCGGCGCGCCGTCATGGAACGAGACGCCGTCGCGCAGCCGGAACTCGTAGACGAGGCCGTCGTCGGAGATGGTCCAGCTTTCGGCCAGCGCCGGCTCGACCTCCAGCGTGCCGGGGGCGTAGCGGACGAGGCCCTCGTAGAGGTTCACCAGGATGCGGAAATCGTTCACGGCCGTGACGGCGTGGGGGTCGAGCGACTGCGGCTCGGCGATCTGGGCGACGACCAGCACGCCGGGCGGCGTCTGCGCCGCGACCGGGCCTGCGACGGCGAGCGTTGCGAGGAGAGCGGCGCCGGCGGCGCGAGGTGCGGTGAAAAAGGTCATGGCGACCTCCCGTGGCGTGGCGCGCAGCCTTTCCACGCGCCGGTGAACGGTGTCGTGACGGTTAACCAAGCACGGTGGCTCAGCCCGGCGCAACGCCCTATCGTGACGCAGCCGCCGTTCGAAGGGAGCAACCCCATGACCGACGCGCCGTCCCGCTTGCGCATCGACCCCGACCGCCTCCGCGCCGACCTCGACGCGGTGAACGCCATCGGGACGATTCCGGGCCTGCCCGGCGTCAACCGCCCGAGCTTCTCCGACGCCGACATGGCGGGGCGGCGCTGGCTGATGGCGCGCATGGCCGAGGCCGGGCTCGCCGCGCGGATGGACGCGGTCGGGAACGTGATCGGGCGATGGGAGACCGGAAGCGGGCCGGCGGTGCTGGCGGGCTCGCATCTCGACACGGTGCCGATGGGCGGGCGGTTCGACGGAACGCTCGGCGTCTGCGCCGCGCTGGAGGCCGTGCGCGCGATGCGCGACGCCGGGCTCTCGCCGCGCCGGCCCGTCGAGGTGATCGCCTTCGCCGACGAGGAAGGCCGGTTCGGCGGCATGCTCGGCTCCGAGGCGGTCTGCGGCCTGCTGACGGCCGAGCGGATGGCGGCGGCGGTCGACGAGACCGGCGCCCGGCTGACCGACGCCATGCGCGCGCAGGGCCTCGACCCGGACCGTTTCGCCGAGGCCGCGCGCGACCCCGCGGCGATCGCGGTCTTTCTCGAACTGCACATCGAGCAGGGCCCGATCCTCGCGGAGGCCGGCGAGACGGTCGGCGTGGTGGAGGGCGTTTCCGGTGTTTTTCACTGGGTCGTGACGCTGCGGGGCGAAGCGAACCACTCCGGCACGACGCCGATGGACGCGCGCCGCGACGCCTTCCGCGGCCTCGCCGCCTTCGGCGCGTCCATCGACGCGATCCTCGCCGAGGCCGGCGGGCCGGACACGCGGCTGACCGTCGGCAAGGTCGCGCTCGCGCCGAACTTCCCCCACAGCATCGCCGGCGAGGCGGTCTTCACCATCATCGGCCGCGACCCGGACGAGGCGGTGATGCGCCGCCTCGCCGAGCGCTGCCGCGTTGGGATCGCCGCCGCGGCCGCCGCGCACGGCCTCGCCGCCGCCGTCGAAGAGCGCAGCTGGCTGTCGCCCGCCCGCCTCGACGCCGCGGTCGCCGAGGGCCTGGCGCAGGACGCCGCGGCCTCGGGGCTCCCGTGGCGGCGCATGGTCTCGGGCGCCGGCCACGACGCGCAGACCATGGCCCGGCGGTTCCCCAGCGGGCTGATCTTCGCGCCGTCGATCGGCGGCGTCAGCCACGCGCCGGAGGAGGACACCGCCTGGGCGGACGTCGTGGCGGCGGCCCAAATCTTCGCGCGCGCCGTCGCGCGCCGCGCCGGCGCTTGACGGGCGGCGGACCGCTCGGCCAACTGCGGCGACGCCTTGAGCGGCGCGTCGGGGATGTCGGGAGAGGGCGGCTGGCATGGATGGTGTGGACGCGCCCCTCGCAGCGCCGCCGCGCCTGCAGGACGTCCCCGACTGGGGGTATCTGCTGCAGGAGTTCGCCGAGCTTTACCGCCGCGGAAAGGCCGGCGGCTCGGCGAGGATCCGCGCCCATCAGCGCGCCGTGCGGGAGGCGATCGGGCGGACGCTCGCCGCCAATCCGCCGGTGCTCGCGCGCAAGCCCGACGTGAAGCCGGTGACGGCGCACCTCAAGCGCGCCTTCGACCAGGGTCGGCGCGAAGTGACCCAGAGCGTGATCCGCGCCATCGAGTCGGTCGCCCATGAGCTCGCGTGGCTCTACGGCTACGAGAAGGTGCCCACGGGCCTCGGCAAGAAATACGCCTACGCCGAGTTCGCCGGGCCCCACGGTCCCGTCGTGACGACGGAGGTGATCCTCGGCGTGGTCCTTTTCGCGCCGAAATGCACCTATCCCGCCCACGCCCATGCGGGGCTGACAGAGAGCTACTACACCCTCTCGGGCGCGGTCAGCGAGAACGACGAGGGCGTCTACGCGCCGGGTTCGCTGATCTTCAACCCGCCCGGCCGGATGCACCGGATCACCGTGGGCGACAGCGAGCCGTCGCTGCTCGCCTACGCCTGGCACGGCCCGCCGGACAAGCTGGCCGACCAGAAGATGACCTTCTCGCGGGCGACGCGGCGGAGCTGAGAGCGCGCCGTCGACCGCCCTCCGCAGATCCGGTGGTCGCCCCGTCGGTCGCGGCGGTTCCGGGCGCGCGCCTCGCCGTTCGGCTGAGCGCGACGCGTCGGGGAAAAGGCCCGTCCGTTCGTAGGACTTTCGACGCGGGTTTTCACATTTCATTGCGCCGCGCCGTCGCCCTCTGTACCGTCGGGGACGGATGGCGCCCGGGGCGACTCGGGAGAATAGGGAAACCGGTGCGGGTCGGAAGCGGCTCAAATCCGGCGCCGCCCCCGCGACTGTGAGCGGAGAGCGCCCTCCCGCGCCACTGGAGAGGCCCGTCAGGGCCGACCGGGAAGGCGGAGGGCGCAGCGACCCGCGAGCCAGGAGACCTGCCATCCGTTCGATGGATCGACAGACCGGGCGGGGCGTCCGGGGAAAGGTCGTGATGGTCTGCTTCAACGGTCGCCGGCGGCGGCCGCCGTCCTGTTCGGAAACCGCAACCCGCATGCGGCGCGCCGGCGCCGCGCCGCTCGCGCGCCCGTGCGTCGCGCGTTCCAGCCACGATGAAAGGACCTTCCCATGATCCGCCCGCCCGCAATCGCCGCGCTGCTCGCGCTTGGGCCGATGGCCGGCCATGCGGACACCCTCACGCTGTTCGCCACCGGCGAGGATCTCGCAACCGAGGGGTTCAGCGCGCCGCGCCTCACGCGCGATGGGTGGGCTCTCGCGTTCACCCGCGTGATCGCCACCTTCGACGACGTGACGGCCTGGCGCGCGGACCCGCCGTTCGCCGGCGACGGCCCCGACATCGCGGGGCGGCCGCTCGAAATCGGCGGTCCGTTCATCGTGAATCTGGTGGACGCCGACGAGGATGATCGGGTGGCGCTGGCGACCACGCCGGCCGAGGCGGGCTTCTACAACGCCCTGTCGTGGTCGCTCGCGCCGGCGCCGGATGGCGACTTCGCGGGCTATTCGCTGGTGTTCGAGGGCGTCGCCACGCGCGACGGGGTCGAGGTTCCGTTCACCCTCGCCACGCGCGATGCGGTGGCCCACGCCTGCGGCGAGTACGTGGGCGACGAGCGCAAGGGCTTCGTGACGGCGGACGCCGGCGGCGAACTCGAGATCACCCTGCACCTCGATCACCTGTTCGGTCGCGCCGACCGCCCCGCCGACGGCGCGATGAACAGGGAGGCGCTCGGCTTCGACGCCTTCGCCGAGGGCGGCTTGCAGGAGTTCTCGTTGAGCGGCCTTCACGTCGGCCATGTCGGAGAGGGGCACTGTTTTGATCGGGCGCTCTGATCGCGCGGCGCTCGCGCTGGCGGCGGCGACGGCCTTCGCGCCGCCGCAGGCGCTCGGCCACGCCGCGCTCATCGAGGCCGAAGCGACGACGGCGATCAGCCTGCGCGCCCACTACGACACGGGCGAGCCGATGGCCGAGGCGCAGGTCGTCGTCTACGCGCCGGACGATCCCGCCCGGGCCTGGGCGCGCGGGGTGACCGACGGCGACGGGCGCTTCGTCTTCGCGCCCGACCTCGGCGCGCCCGGCCGGTGGACGGTGCAGGTCCGTCAGGCGGGCCATGGCGCCGTCGCCCACGTCGACATCGGCGAAGCCGAGGCGGCGACCGGGCGCGAACCGCTTGCGGTCGCATCCGTGGGCGCAGGCGGCGCGCCCGGGATCTTGACGCAGGCGGTCATGGTGGCGCTTGTCGCGTGGGGCGCGCTCGGCACGGCGCTCTATTTCCGGCGCGGGAGGCGCGACGATGCATCTGCCTGACGGTCTCGCGCCGGTCGGTCTCGCGGCGGCGGGCTACGCCGGCGGGGCCGCGCTGCTCGGCCTCAGCCTCGCGCGGATCGCGCGCCTGCCCGATCCGGGCGCGGCGATGCCGCGGGCGGCGATGCTGACGGCGGTGTTCTTCGCCGCATCCGCCATCGCCGTGCCGGCGCCGCCGACGACGGTGCATCCGATGCTGGCGGGGTTGATGGGGGTGATGCTCGGCTGGTTCGCGGTTCCCGCGATCTTCGTCGGGTTGTTCCTTCAGGCGGTGCTGTTCGGCCACGGCGGGCTGACCACGCTCGGCCTGAACGGGCTGATCCTCGCGCCCCCGGCGCTTGTCGCCTGGGCGACGTGGCGCGCGCTCGGGCGGCGCGCGCCGACGCTCGCGGCGGGCGTCGCGGGCGCCGGCGGGGTCGTGCTGGCGCTCGCGATCTTCGCCGGCTTCGTGCTGATCGGGCTGCCGGCGGCGGTCGACGCGGCGGCGGAGCGGGCGGCGCTCGGCGTCTTCGTTCTCGCGCATCTGCCGCTGGTCGTCGGCGAGGGCGTGCTGGTCGCGGTCGTCCTCCGGGTGCTCGAGCGCGTGGAGCCCGGACTCCTGCCGGGCGCATGACGTGACGTCCGCGCTGCTGCCGGAGGACCCGCGCGCCCGGCTCGCCATGGCCCTCGTCCTCGCCTTCGGCTTCGCGGCGGTGGAGCGGGCGCAGACCGTTCCGATGCTGCTGACGACGGCCGCGCTCATCGCCATCGCAGCGGGAACGCCGACGCGCACGCTCCGCAAGCTGCGCGGCCCTCTCGTGCTGGCGGCCGCCTTCCTCGTCGTCATGCCGCTGGTCGCGGGGCCCACGACGCTGTGGCGCGCCGGGCCGCTGCGCCTGCGCGCCGAAGGGCTTGAAGCCGGGTTGCTTCTCGCCGGACGACTGCTCGCGATCGTCACCGTGACGCTCGCCCTGCTGTCCACGCTGCCGCCGCACCGCCTCGCCGCGGCGCTGCGCGGGTTGGGCGCACCGGCGCTGGTGGCCGACCTGATGCTGCTGACGCTGCGCTACGCGACGGAGTTCCGCGAGGAGATGCTCCGCGCCCGCCTCGCGCGCCGTCTGCGCGGGGGCCGCCGGGGTTGGCGCGATGTCGGAGGGCACGCCGCGACGCTGGCGGCGGCGCTCATCCGAGGGCAGCGCCGGGCGGAGGCCGTGTGGACTGCGATGAGGCTGCGCGGCCATGCGTCGACGCTGGTCGCGCCGACGTCCGCCTTGCGCCCGCGCGACGTCGGCGGGGTGGCCTGCGCCGTGGGGCTCGCGCTCGCGGCGGTGGCGCTGGACCGCCTCGCATGACGGCGATGGTCGACGTCGCCGGGCTTTCGGTCGCGTGGCCGGGGCGGCCTCCGGTGCTGGACGGGCTCGACTTCACGCTCGCCCCGGGCGAGCGGGTCGGGCTGATCGGGCCGAACGGCGCCGGCAAGTCGAGCCTGTTCCTCACGCTCGCCGGCGTGCTGCCGGCGGCCGCCGGCGCGGTCCGCGTCGTCGGCGAGGCCGTCCGTCCGGGCATGTTCAATCCCGCCGTCGGCCTCGTGTTCCAGCACGCCGAGGACCAGCTTTTCTGCCCGACGCTGGCCGAGGACGTCGCCTACGGACCGCGCAACCTCGGGCTTTCCGAGGCGGAGGTCGAAGGTCGGGTCGCCGAGGCGCTTGCGGTCTGCGGCCTCGACGCGCTCGCCGAGCGGCCGGTGCATCGCCTGTCGGGCGGCGAGAAGCGGCGCGCCTGCATCGCAGGCGTCCTCGCGATGCGGCCCCGGCTGATGCTGCTCGACGAACCTTCCGCGGCGCTCGACCTGCGCAGCCGGCGCGCGCTCATCCGCCTGCTGGCCGGGATGGATCAGACGCTGTTCGTCTCGAGCCACGATCTCGACCTCGTCCTCGATCTTTGCACGAGAGTGATCCTGGTCGACGCCGGGCGCATCCGCGCCGACGGACCGACCGGCGACGTCCTCGGCGACGCCGCGCTCATGGCGGCGCACGGGCAGGAGACGCCGGCCGCTCTCGCGCGGCGGTCGCCGCCGCGGCGCGCGGGCGGCGCCGGCGCGCCCTGACGCCGGCGGTTGCCGCTGCGCGCCCGCTGCCGCAGTGTGCGGCGGCGAACTCATCCGGCGGCCTCATGACCCATCGCGACTGGCTGGCGACACTGCCCGCGGACAGGCAGGCCGATCTTGCGCGGCGCTCCGACCATCCGGCGCTCGCGCGGCTCGGCGCGCATCTGGGCCTCGTCCTCGGCTGCGGCGCCCTGATCGCCGCGGGCGTTCCCGGCTGGCCGCTGCTGCTGCCCGTTCAGGGCGTATCGCTCGTTTTCCTGTTCGCGCTGGAACATGAGGCGACTCATCAGACGCCCTTCGCGTCGACCTGGCTCAACGAGGCGGCCGGGCGGTTCTGCGGGCTCGTCCTGGTGCTGCCGTTCCTCTGGTTCCGGTATTTCCACCTCGCCCATCATCGCTGGACGAACATTCCCGGCCGCGATCCGGAACTGGCCGAGTCCAAGCCCGAGACTCCGGGCGGCTGGCTCCGGCACGTCTCGGGGCTGCCCTACTGGTTGTCCGCGCTGGCCCTGATGGCGCGGCTCGTCGCCGGCCGGGCGGACGACGCCTTTCTGCCGTCGGGCGCGCGCCGGCGGGTCGTGATCGAGGCGCGCGTCATGGCGCTGGTCTACGCGGCGGCGGCGCTCACGCTGCTCTGGTCGCCGTTGCTGTTCTGGGTCTGGCTGCTCCCGGTCCTGCTCGGTCAGCCGGTCCTGCGGCTCTATCTGCTGGCCGAGCATGGCGACTGCCCGTTCGTCGCCGACATGTTCCGCAACACCCGCACCACCTTCACCAACCGCGCCGTCCGGTTTCTCGCATGGAACATGCCGTTCCACGTCGAGCATCACGTCGCCCCCACCGTGCCCTTCCACCGCCTGCCCGACCTGCACGGCCTGATGCGCGACCGGCTGGCGGTGACCGCGGAGGGCTATGCGGCGTTCACCCGAGACTACCTTGCGCGGCGCCTGCGTCCGTCGGAATGACAGGCGTCTCGCGGTCGGGCGCCGGCCCGGGCGTCTCCGCCTTCAGCGAACGAGGATCGTGACCCAATGCCTCCGATGACCATCGAGTATCTCGGCAAGCCCGGCGTCGACGCCGCCGCCCTCAGCGACGACGAGATCCTGTCGGCGGTCGAGGGCGGTCTGGTCGCCGCAGGGCGGGGGCAGACGGTGATCGAGCCGCGCATGCACCTGGCGGGCGACGCGTCGGTCGACGGGCATTTCAACGTGCTGCGCGGCTACGTCGCCCCGCTGGACTACGCCGGCGTGAAGATCGTCGGCGATTTCGTCGACAACTACCGCCAGGGCCTGCCGTCGGAGATGGCGCTCCTGAACCTGTTCTGCCCGCGCACCGGCGCGCCGAAGGCGGTGATCGACGCCTCGGGGATCACCGACATGCGCACCGGCGCGCTGACGGCGCTCGGCGCGAAGTGGCTGGGGCCGGCGAGGCCGCGGGTCCTCGGCCATATCGGCGCGCGCGGCACCGCCTATTGGAACGTGCGCCTGCTCGACCATCTGTTCGACTTCGAGGAGATCCGCGTCCATTCCCGCCGCCCCGAAAGCCGCGACGCCTTCGGCGCCCGGCTCTCGCGCGACCTCGGCAAGCCGGTTGTCGTGACGGACGACTGGGAAAGTTGCCTGAACGGCGCCGACATCCTGGTCGAGGCCTCGCGCCTGCGCGCGCCCGAGCCGCTGTTCCGCCGCGAGTGGGTGCGGCCCGGCGCGCTGGTCGTGCCCTACGGCACGATGAGCACGCTGCCGCTGGACTTCACGGAAGGCTTCGACAAGCTGGTCATGGACGATCTGGGCCAGATGCGCGCGGGCCGGCTCGGCGCCCTCAGGCCGCAGATCGACGCGGGGCTGATCACCGAGGCGAGCTTTCACGCCGAGATCGGCGAGATCGCCGCCGGGGTGAAGCCGGGGCGCGAGCGGGAGGACGAGACGATCCTGTTCTGGCACCGCGGGCTCGCGACCTCCGACATCGCGCTCGGCGCGGCGATCCTGGAGAAGGCCCGCAGCCTCGGCGTCGTGCAGAGCCTCGTCTACCGGGATGACTGACGCGGCGGTCCGTCTCGACGGCGCGACGCTCACCGTCGACAGCCTCGTCGCGGCGGCGCGCGGCGCGCGGGTGACGCTCGCGCCGGAAGGACTGGCCCGGATGCGCGCCTCCCGCGCCGTGATCGACCGGGCCGTGGCGGCGCGCCGTCCGGTCTACGGCGTGACCACGGGCCTCGGGGCGCGGGCCGGCGCGGTGCTGAACGAGGCGGAGCTCGCCGCCTTCTCGGTCCAGACCCTGCGCGGCCGGGCTCAGGCCGTCGGCGCGCCCGAAGCCGCCGAGGTCGTGCGCGCCGGGTTGGCGGTGCGGTTGAACACGCTGCTGTCGGGCCTCAGCGGCGCGTCGCCGGGCGTCGCCGAGCACATCGTCGCCTGCCTCAACGCGGGGCTCACGCCTTTCGTCGGGAGCGTCGGATCGGTCGGCGCGTCGGACCTGGTGGTCAACGCCACGGTGGGTCTGGCGCTGATCGGGGAGGGGCGGATGCTCGGCCCTGACGGGCCGACGCCCGCAGCCGACGCGCTGGCCCGCGCCGGGATCGCGCCGCTGGCGCTCGGGCCGCGGGACGGGCTGGCGCTGGCCGGGCACTCGGGCCACAGCGCCGGCCTCGCGGCGCTGGCGCATGCCGCCGCCGCCGCCGCGTTCCGCGCCGCGCAGGATGCGGCGGCGCTGTCGCTGGAGGGCTTTCAGGCGACCCTCGCGCCGCTGTCGCCCGCGGCGCTCGGCGCCAAGCCCCTGCCGGGCCAGCAGGGCGCCGCCGCCGACCTGATCGCGCGCTTGGAGGGGAGCGCGCTGTGGGCGCCCGGGGCCGGCCGACGGCTTCAGGATCCGCTCTCGCTGCGCCACGTCGCGCAGATCCACGGCGCGCTGCATCTGGCTCTCGCGCAGGCCGAGCGGGTGATCGCCGTCGAGCTCAACGGCGCCGGCGACAACCCGGTGGTGCAGGTGGAGACGGACGAGGTGGTTCCCACCGGCGCCTACTACACAGCCGAACTCGGTCTGGTCTGCGAGACCGCATCCCGCGCGATCCTCTATGTCGCCATGGCGCAAATCGCGCGGATCGCCCGGCTTCTCGACACGCGCCACAGCGGGCTGCCGACGTTTCTCGTTCCGGAGCGGGCGAGCGCCAGCGGCTTCGCGCCGTCGCTCAAGACGGCCGAGGCGCTGGTGGCGGAGATCGCCCACGCGGTTCAGCCGCCGGCGATCTGGCCGAGCGTCAGCGCGCTTGGCGTCGAGGACGCCTTCACCACCGCGCCGGTGGCGGCGCGGGCGCTGCTGCGGGCCGCGGGCGATCTGACGCGGCTCTGCGCGCTGGAGCTTCTGGTCGGCGCGCAGGCGGTGGACCTCGCGGGCCGCCGCGCGGCGCTCGGCGCGCCGATGGCCCTTCTGCATGACCGCGTGCGCGCGGTCTCCCCGCCGCTGACGGCGGATCGGCCGCTTTCGTCCGAGATCGACAGGCTGGCGGAGGCGATGGCCGGGCGATGATCGTTCGCCTTCGGCGAGGGTTTCACCAAAACTTCAACTTTATGAAGGGCCCCTGTCATCGAACCGGGTCAAACACTGCGGCCGTCCGCGATGAAACGTCGCGACATCGGTTATCTGACCATGGAGCCTCCCATGCAGCACCGTCGCTCGGCGATCGCCGGCCTGGCTTTCGCCGCTCTTCTCGGGCCTGTCGCCTTCGCCAGCCAGCTCGACGCCCGCTTCGTCGACGAGGACGGCGACCTGCTCGCCGACCCGCCCGCCGACCGCGCGCAGATGGTCGATCCCTCGACGCTGATCTTCACCTACGCGCCGGTCGAGGACCCGGCGCAGTACGCCGAGATCTGGGAGGAGTTCATCGCGCACCTCTCGAACGTCACCGGCCGTGAGGTGCGCTATTTCTCGGTCAACTCCTACGCCGCGATGGTCGAGGCGATGCGCGCCGGCCGCCTGCACGTCGGCGGTTTCGCCACCGGCTCCGTGCCGCTGGGCGTGAACTGCGCCGGCCTGCACCCGATGGTGACGATGAGCCTGGACGGCCGCATCCGCGGCTACGAAATGGAGATCATCACCCACATCGACAGCGACATCATGTCGATGGACGACATCAAGGGCCGGCAGATGGCTTTCGTGAACCCGGCGTCGAACTCGGGCTTCCGCGCGCCGTCCGCGCTGCTGTCGTCGGAGTTCGGCATCGACGTCGAGACGGACCTGCAGACCGCCTTCTCCGGCGGCCATGACGCGTCGATCCTCGGCGTCGCCAACCGCGACTACGACACCGCCGCCATCGCGAATTCGGTGGTCGGGCGCATGGCCGCCCGCGGCGTCGTGAACCTCGACGACTTCCGCGTGCTCTACCGCTCCGAGACCTTCCCGACCACGGCCTACGGCGCCGTCTACAACCTCGTGCCCGAACTGAAGGAGGCGATCCGCGAAGCGTTCCTGACGTTCGAGTGGGGCGGGGCCCTGGCCGAGGAGTTCGGCGACGCCGACGGCTTCATCGAGATCGACTACAAGGAGCACTGGGACATCATCCGTCGCATCGCGGCCGCGGCCGGCGACGAGCTGTCCTGCCGCTGACGGCGCGACGACCGCGTGCGGCCCGGCGGCCCCAGCCGTCGGGCCTCAGCCGTTTTCACACCGCCGCTGGAGGCTATATGCTTCAGATCGACAACCTGACGATGCGCTATCCGACCGGCGACCTCGCGCTCGACGACGTGAGCGTCGCTGTCGAGCGCGGCCAGGTCATCGCCCTGATCGGGCCTTCGGGCGCCGGCAAGAGCACGCTGATCCGGTGCGTGAACCGCTTGGTGCAGCCGAGCGCCGGCGCGATCCGGCTTGGCGGCGAGGACATCGTGAAGATGGGCGTGGGCGACTTGCGCCGCGCCCGCCGCCGCATGGGCATGATCTTCCAGGAATACGCGCTGGTCGAGCGGCTGAGCGTGATGGAGAACGTTCTGTCGGGCCAGCTCGGCTACGTGGGCTTCTGGCGGAGCCTGCTGCGGCGCTTCCCCCAGCCGGCGGTCGACGAGGCGTTCCGTCTGCTTGGCCGCGTCGGGCTCGACCACATGGTCGACAAGCGCGCCGACGCCCTGTCGGGCGGCCAGCGCCAGCGCGTCGGCATCGCCCGTGCGCTGATCCAGAACCCCGACATCCTGCTGGTCGACGAGCCGACGGCGAGCCTCGACCCCAAGACGTCGCGCCAGATCATGCGGCTGATCGTGGAGCTCTGCCACGAGCGGGGCCTCGCCGCGATCATCAACATCCACGACGTGCCGCTGGCGATGATGTTCGTCGAGCGCATCGTCGGGCTCCGCGCCGGCCGCATCGTCTACGACGGGCCGCCCAAAGGACTGACGGACCAGCGGCTGACAGAGATCTACGGCGAGGAGGACTGGTCGGGCACGCGCGCCGAGGACGACGAGGACGAACCGCCCGCCCACCGCAAGGTCGCCGCGGCCGTCGGCCCGCCCGAGTTGCAGAAGGCCGCCGGCGCATGACGATCGCTCTCGACGCGCCGACGGCCGGCCCCCGGCGGTGGCGCAAGCCGCCGATGATCGCCGACGCGCGGCTGCGCTACGCGCTCTATGCGCTGATCCTCGTCTACCTCTACGTGGCGCTGAGCTCCGTGACCGTGAACTACGCGCGCATTCTGGTCGGCCTCGACCGCGGCGCGGCGTTCGTGTCGGGCTTCCTGTCGCCGAACTTCACGACGCGGTGGCGCGACATCTCGAACGGGATGCTCGAAAGTCTGACGATGACGGTGATCTCCACCGCCGTCGGCGTCCTGCTGTCGATCCCGGTGGCGCTGGGCGCCGCGCGCAACGTGGCGCCGCCGCCGATCTACGTCGCGTGCCGAGGCCTGATCGCCGTGAGCCGCGCCTTCCAGGAAGTGGTGATCGCCATCGTCTTCGTGGCGATGTTCGGTTTCGGGCCGTTCGCCGGCGCCATGACGCTCGCCTTCTCCACCATCGGCTTCCTCGGCAAGCTGCTCGCCGAGGACATAGAGGACATCGACCGCGCGCAGGTCGAGGCGATCCGCGCCTCCGGCGCGTCGTGGCCGCAACTGATGAACTACGCCGTCCAGCCGCAGGTGGCGCCGCGGTTCATCGGACTCTGCCTCTACCGCCTCGACATCAACTTCCGCGAGGCCTCGGTGATCGGGATCGTCGGCGCGGGCGGGATCGGCGCGACGCTCAACACGGCGCTGGCGCGGTACGAATACGACAGCGCCGCCGCCATCCTGCTGTCGATCATCGTCGTCGTCTTCATCGCCGAATACAGTTCCGGCTTCATCCGCAAGAGGTTCCTCTGATGCCCGTGATCGAGGCCGGCGACCATCGCGTCTGGCGGCGTCGCGACCGCGCCGAGCAGTTGCGGAACTGGCTGATCTGGCTCGTTGGAACGGCGCTGTTCATCGTGTGCTGGCGCTTCATCAGCGAGCGCACGATCTGGATCTTCGTGCTCGACGCGCCCCAGCAGGCGTGGGACATGGCGGTGCGCATGTCGAACCCGCCGATGGGCTATTTCAACCGCATCCTGCAGCCGATGTGGGACACGGTGAACATGGCGACCATCGGCACGCTGATCGCCATCGCCATCGCCACGCCGGTCGCGTTTCTCGCCGCGTCCAACACGACGCCGAGCGTCTACTTCGTACGCCCCGTCGCGCTCGCGATCATCGTCACCTCGCGATCGATCAACGCCCTGATCTGGGCGCTGCTGCTCGTGCTCGTGGTGGGGCCGGGCCTGCTCGCGGGCATCATCGCGATCGCGCTGCGCTCGATCGGCTTCATCGGAAAGCTGCTCTACGAGGCGATCGAGGAGATCGACGAGACGCAGGTGGAGGCGATCCGCGCGACGGGCGCGCAACCGACGCAAGTGCTGAGCTACGGCATCTGGCCGCAGGTCCTGCCCGCCTTCGCCGGCATCTCGGTCTATCGCTGGGACATCAACATCCGCGAGGCGACGATCCTCGGGCTCGTCGGCGCGGGCGGGATCGGCGTGCAGTTGCAGGCGTCGGTGAACAGCCTCGCGTGGGGTCAGGTGTCTGTGATCTTCATGGCCATCCTCGTGACCGTGGTGTTCAGCGAGTGGGTCTCCGCCAAGGTGCGCCACGCCGTCCTGTGACGCGTCTGGCCGAAGGACGATCGGTGGTCTCGGTCGGCCTGGAGGGCGTGCGTCACACCCGCGGCAGGTCGGCCCGGCGCGCCGGGTCGGCCCCGCGACGCCTGCAGGTCTCGGCGGCGGCCCGCGTCGCGAAGCCCAGCCAGCGGCGCAGCGCGTCGGGTCCTGCCGCGCGCAGCGCGTCCCGCCGGAGCGCGCCTGTCTCGCCGAGCACGCAGAGGAGCGCCGCGAGGAAGCTGTCGCCGGCGCCCACCGTATCGACGACCGACACGGGCGGCGCGGCCGCCGCCGCGTGGGCGGCGGCCGTCCAGGCGGCGGCGCCGGCGGCGCCCTCCGTGACGACGACGAGCGACGCGCCGGCGGCGAGGAACGCCGCGGCGGCGTCCGCCGGCGCGACCCCTGGCGACAGCGCGTCAAGATCCTCGACGCTGATCTTCACGATGTCCGCGAGAGCCGCGACCGCGCCGATGCGCGCGCGCCACAGAGCGCGATCGGGGAAGGCGGGCAGCCGCAGGTTGGGATCGAGCGACACCACAGGCCCGCCCGCCGCCGCCTGCGCGAAGCCGAGCAGGGTGTCGCCGACCGGTGCGGCCACCAGCGGGAAGCAGCCGAGGCAGACGGCCTCCACGTCGCGGTCGAGGGGCGGCAGGTCGCCGGGCGCGAGCAGCCGGTCGGCGGCCCCTGCGCCGTGGAAGAAGTAGCGCGCCGCGCCGTCGGGCGCGACGGCCACCATGGCGAGCGTCGTCGGCGCATCCTTCCGCGCGGCCCAGCGCGTGTCGACGCCTTCCGCGCCGAGCGCCCGCATCAGCCGCGCGCCGGGCGCGTCTGTCGAGACGCCGCCGACGAAGGCCGCCCGCCGGTCGAGCCGCGCCAGCGCCACCGCGACGTTGAACGCCGCGCCGCCGAGCCGTGCGTCCAGCGTAAGCCCCTCGGGCGTCTCGGCGCCGGGAAAGACGTCGCAGAGCGCCTCGCCGCAGACCAGTATCGTCATCGCCGCCCCCCCTCGCGCCGCCTCCCTCGCGCCGCCGCCTGTTTTTCGCGGACCGAGCCTATGCCGCGCGCACGGGCGCCGCTAGAACCCGTGATGTCCCGAAGCGCCGGAGCCCGCCCATGCGCGACGACGAGACCCTCGAAGCGGATCGCCCGCGCGACGCCGACGAAGCCGATCACCACGCCGCCGTCGAGGCGGTGGTCGCCGCGCTCGACGCTGGCGACGCGGACGCCGCGCGCGCCGTCGCGGCCGATCTCCACGAGGCCGATCTCGCCGACGTCATCGAACAGCTGACCCGCGGCCAGCGCGTGGCCTTCGTCCGCGCCCTCGGCCCCGCCATGCCGCCCGAGGCGCTCGCGGAGCTTGAGGAGAGCACCCGCGACGAGGTGCTGCGCCTGCTCGACCCCGCCGTGCTCGCCGAGGCGGTGCGCGAACTCGACAGCGACGACGTCGTCTACCTGATCGAGGATCTCGAGGACGAGGACCAGAAGCGGGTTCTGGAGGCGCTCGACGCCGAGGACCGTTTCGTCATCAGCCAGGCGCTGGGCTACCCGGAATACTCCGCGGGCCGCCTGATGCAGCGCGAAGTGGTCACCGCGCCGCCGTGGTGGACGGTCGGGCAGATGATCGACTTCATGCGCGCCTCCGACGACCTGCCGGAACCCTTCTACGACGTCATCGTGGTCGATCCGGCGATGAAGCCGCTCGGCATGATCCCGCTCTCGCGGCTGCTCGGGGCGCGGCGGCCGATGACGCTCGAAGGCGTCATGGAGACCGAGTTCCGCACCGTCCGCGTCGCGGACGAGCAGGAGGACGTGGCGCGCCTCTTCAACAAGTATCACCTCGTCACCGCGCCGGTGCTGGACGAGACGGGGCGGCTCGCCGGCGTCATCACCATCGACGACGCGATGGCCGCGCTCGACGAGGAGACCGAGGAGGACATGCTGCGCCTCGCCGGCGTCGGCGACGAGGCG
>RECW01000016.1 GCA_007693835.1 Paracoccaceae bacterium
TCGCATCGACGGAGGCGTCGGTCTCCAGGTGCTCCCTGAGCCAGCCGAGGGTGAATTTCATCGTCGTCTCCGCGTCCTGCCGCGGCGCGGCTTACACTGATCCCGCGGCCGCCGAAAGATCCGCCCAGCCGAGCATCGGCGCGAGGGCGCGCGCGAGATCGTCGAGCGGGTTGGCGATGAGCGGACGCGCCTCGCCGAGCGCGCGGTCCGCCTCGGCCGGCTCGATCCCAGCCAGCGGTCGACGCGCGAGGAGACCGCGCGCCGCGAGCGAGTCGAGCATCCCCGCCTCGTCCGGGCGCAACCGACGGGCCGAGGGCAGGAGCGCGAGGACCGGCCGGCGCGCGCAGACGGCTTCGACGATCATCGAGGAGCTGTCCTCGGTGCACGCCACGGCGTCGGCCCAGTCGAGGGCGGCGGCGATCGAGCCGGGCCCCGCGCTGCGGAAATCGACCACGGCCTCGACCGAGGCGCCGGCCGCCGCGATCAACTGGTCAGCCGCCTCGCCCGGCGTGCGCGGCGAGGTGACGACGCGCCAGGCGATGCGGCCGGGGGCGGCGACGAGGGTCCGCAGCCCCGCCCAGTCAGCGTCCGAGAAGCCGTGCGCGCCGGACGGCCCGCCCACCAGCAGCGCCGCGCGGCGGCCTTCGGGCCAGGGCTCAGGCGCCCGCATGGCGTCGGGATCGACCGGCGACGGCTTCAGCGCGACGACATGACGGGGCTTGCCCGCGGCCTCGGCGTAGGGCTGGACGACCGCGGCGAACGCCTCGGCCGGCAGGCCGCGCAGCGTGCCCGAGAAGACGTTCGGCGCTCCGAGCAACCGCGCGAGGGCGACGTTGGCGAGGAGCGTCCGCCCGCCTGAACTGATCACCACATCCGCCGCCGCGGGCAGCGTCGAATGACCATACCCGAGGCGGAGCGCGAAGGACGGCGACAGCAATCCGGATGCCACCGCGCGCGCGAGCAGCCGGCCGAGCGGCTGTGAGCGCAGCCGAAGCTCCACACGGTCCACGACCGTCGCCCGCAGTCGCCCGAGCGCCATCGCCACGCCTTCGCTCTGACGATAATGGCCGGGACGTCCGTCGGAGACGATCAGGAGCCTACGCCGCGCCCGGCTCACGACCGGCGAAACAGCGACCATCCGGAGCGCGGGACGCGCGGCGTGTCCGGAATACTCTTCGCGACGTCCGCGACGCTTGCCCAGCGCGGCGCGACCGGCGCGTCGAAGCTCTCGGCGAGGGCTAGAAACCCGTCCTCGATCTCGGAAGGGGGCTCAACCGTCCGCGGCTCGACCCATGCGAGCCCATCGACAGGTCGCGCGCCGTCGTGAAACACGATCGGCAAAAAACGGTCGTGGCCGGAGAAGCGTCGACGATTTTTTCGCGTGCCTTCGAGGTAGACCATGACCGGCGTCCCGAAGCCGACGCAGGGCAGCGCGACGTGGAGGCGGCGCGTCACCACCATCTCGGCGCTTCGAAGGCGGTCGCAAATCCCGGCTGCCGCCCGCCATCGCGCGCGCTGATCGAACTGGATCGCGCGCGTCGTGTAGTTGGTGATCCGCTCGGCGCGGTCGCTCAAGGCGGCCGGAATGAAGGCCTCCATCACTTCGGGCACGTCGACGAAGACGACGCCCTCCCGCTTCTCCACGGGCTTGATGAAGCGCCCCATCCACGTCGTGAGGCACCCCGAGAAGCGGCACGCGACGCCTGCCGCCGAGAGCGTCTCGACGGAATGGAGGTCGCGCAGACCCACGGGCGCGGCGCGCCGCCAGGCCGCGAGCCACACGTCGTTCAGCAGCTCCTCGCGGCCGACGCAGTAACCGAAATAGGTCGGATCGAGATCGGGCGACGGCGCGCCGCGGTAGCGCTTCACCGCGAACCAGCTGTTCATGATGACGCGATGACGGCGCTCAAGCCGCACCTTGTCGAGACGATCTCTGTCGATGATCGCGTCGACGCCGGGCAGCAGCGCCGCCGCGGCGAGCGCCTGAACGTCGTCCCCCAGATTAGGCGTGTCGAAACCGAAAATCGCGTTCGGCACGGCTCCCCCCGGCGCGCTGGGCGAGCTTTCCGCCTTCAGCGTCGCGACGACCCTAGCGCGTGGCCGATTAGGCGGTCAACGCGCAGCGGGCGTCACGCAGGGCTTCGAGCTCGCATGACAGGTGACAAGCGGGAGATTCGCCGAATCGCGGCTTCGGCCCTGATCTGGAGCCGTCCGCGATGACGCCGACCCCACCCGCTCCCGCCCGCCGATCGCGCCGTGCGGCGCTTCTGGAGCATTTCTCGGCGTTGGAGGATCCGCGCGACGTGCGCCGCAGCCTGCACCCCTTGCCGGAGATCGTGCTGCCGGTCGTCTGGGGTGCGATGGCCGACTGCGACGACCACGAGGACATCGCCGCCCGGGGCGCGAGGCGCATCTCGACTTTCTTCGCCAGCATCCGCCCTACGCGCATGGCGTGCCCGGCGAGCGGTGGCTGAAGATCCTGATGAACCGCATCAACCCCGCGCCGCTCCAGCGCCTTGGCGCCGACGACGGGCTGCGCGACGCGCTCGTCGCCATCGACCCCATGGCCGAGGCGATCACCGCCCATGGCGCCGACGTCCTGCTCGCGGTCAAGGCCAACCAGCCCACCCTGCGCGCCGAGGTCGAGGCCGCAGACCGCCTCGTGTTCCACGTCGACCTCGACAAGGGCCGCGGTCGCATCGAACGGCGCCGCATGAGCGCGCCTCGCGCGGGACCGACCGGCTCGCGGGCGACCGGCGCTTCCCCGGCGAGGCGCGCCCGCCCGGCGCCGTCTGCCTGCTCCGCGCCGAGACCACCGTCCAGAGCCGCGGCGCAACCCGCGCCGAGACCCGCTACTTCATAGCCTCACGCGCGCCGAGCGCCCGGGACGCCGCCATCGCCTTGCTCGAGCGCTGGGCCATCGAGAACCGCCTGCGACTTCGGTGCTCGACGCAACCTGCGGCGACGACCTCTCCCGGCTGCGCGAGGGCCACGGCGCCCGAAACATGGCCACCGTCAGACACTTCGCCATCAACCTCGTGCGAGCCCACAGCGAAAAAGGCTCCATCAAGTCCAGACGAAAACGCGCAGGGTGGTCGCATCAATACCTCCGACGCATCCTCTCATCACCCAACCCATGAACTGGATTCGCAACCCTGGGGTCGGACGGCCGCCGCCAGGCCCCCGATCCGCTCCGTCACCCGCTGCGCCGCGCGCCGCACCATCGGGCCGAACT
>RECW01000015.1 GCA_007693835.1 Paracoccaceae bacterium
CGGCCTCGGGGTCTTCGCTCACGAAGTGCAGGTCCTCGATGTCGACCATCACCGTGCGTGCGCCGAAGCCGAGGAAGCCGCCGACGTCGAGCAGGACGCCGCGGACGTCGCCGTCCTGGGTCATCACGACGTCGTCGATCGCGCCGACGCTCTCCCATGCGTCGCGATCGGCGAGAAACACCTCGGCGTTCATCCGGTTGATCCGCGCGCGCTCGGCGTCGGTCGTCACGGGGCCGGCGGTCGCCTCGGCCGCCGCCGGGTCGCGGAGCGCGCGCGCCTCCTCGCTCTGGAGCGTGTGCAGCGTCATCCCGGTGAAGTCGCTGGCGAGAAAGGCCCGCGCCGCCGTGCGAGCGTCGTCGCCGGTCATTGTCGTCTGCGCCGCGGCGCCGACAGCGGTGGCGGCGACGAGGGCGGTGCTGAGCAGAAACTTGTTCATGGTCGTTCTCCGTATTCCAAGCGCATCGCTTGCTGCGAGGCTCGCCGGGACAACGACCGGTGCAGGAGATGGTTCCATCTTCAGCAAGAGAACCATATCAGAATTGGGCGGATTATCGATTCATGAGAGGATATATAGTGGTGCATATCGCGATAAACCGGGTTCAAGGCTGGTTCCATCACAATAAAAAAGAAAGTGTGATCGGGTTTGCGATGTGACTGGAGACCGGCGCCAGCCTTTTTGACATGACACGATCCGGTTCGGCCCGCCGGCGCGACCGCCGCCCACGCGCCGGACGGACCGCTTTCGGAACTTCGCCGTCGCACGCGCGTTCCAACGCGGTGTCGCCGAGGAACACGCACGACGTGGAGGACTGACCGATGCGCGGGCTTCTTCTCTGGGGGATGGGCGTGCCGCTGCCCATCATCGTGCTCATCTATCTGATGTTCTGAGCGGGCTTTCCGCGGTGGCCGCCGGGACGCCTCCGGCAGGGTCGCGCCCCGCGGGGCCGCCATGGCGCCGAAGAGACGGGCTATCCCCCGACCCGCTGCGCCGAAAGCCGAAAAAGCGGTCCGAGACGCCGGTCCGCCGGGAACCGGAACGCGCGTCGCGCGTTCGGCCCACGCGGGAGGCTTGCTGACGACGGGAGCGTGCGATGGCGGATCCGGACGACGACGAAACAGCGCCGCATGCCGACGCGCCGGCGGCGTCAGGCGCCGAAGCCGCCGACCTCATCGGACGGCATCTGCGGGAGCTCTACGCCGCCGTCGAGCAGGAGCCGCTTCCCGACCGGCTCACGGCGCTGTTGCACCGGCTCGCCGATACGCCCGCCGACGGACAGGACGGCCGGTGATCGCGCCCGGCGCGCGCACGCGCCGCCGCGGCGCGGCCGCCGTGGGCGCGTGCGCCATGCCTGACGCGCCAAGCCGCTGAGCGGCGCGCGCCCCGATGCCCCATCGCGACGATTTCGAGGAGACCGCCGCCGGCCGCAGCCGCCTGCGCGGGCGGATCGCGACGTTGCTGTGTCTCGCCGTCATGCCGGCGGTGATCCTGTCCGTCGCCGATGGACTGCGCCGCTACACCCGCGTCGTCGAGGAGCGGGACGCGGCCTTCGTGGCGGCGGCGCAGCAGGACGCGCGCGCGACGCGCGACGCGTTGCTCGAGATCCGCGCCACGCTCGGGGCGACGGCGGCGAGCCCGGCGGTGAAGGCGTTCGAGAGCCCGGCCTGCGACGCGCACCTGCGCGACATCGTCGTGTCGAGCCCGATTCACCGGCTCGCCGTCGCGGTCGACGCCGCGGGGGCCGTGCGATGCGCATCGCGGCCGATGCCGCCGGAGACCAGCTTCGCCGACGATCCCGCCTTGCGCCGCTTCTTCGAGCGCCCGCGGTTCGACGTCGCCGTGCGCGCCGTGGGCCAGGTCTCCGGCGAGGAGGTGCTGATCGCCTCCGCCCCCATCGAGCGGGAAGGCGCGGTCGTCGGCGCCCTCACGCTCTCGATCAGCGCGGCGGCCCTGCGCTATTTCGAGGCGCTGCAGTCGGCCGGCGGCGGATCGATGCGCGCGATCGTCGACGCCGACGGCGCGGTGCTGCTCGACGTCTCCGCCAACGGCGCCGACGCGTGGTTGCCACGGGATCGGGCGTGGCCGGCGCGCTTCGGCGCCGAGCCGACCGTCGCCATCGCCGAGAGCGCCGACGGCGTGCGGCGGGTCTTCGGCGTGTCGCCTTTTCTCGCCGACCGCGCGTGGCTGGTGGCGGGCGCCGAGACAGGGGCGCTCTACGACGAGGCGATCCTCCGCGTGCTGCCTGCGCTCGTCGCGCCGCTGCTGACGCTCGCGATCGCGGTCGGCGTGTCCTGGTTCGCCCTTGACCGGCTGGTCATCCGTCATCTCGACTATCTCGCGCGGCTGGCGAGGGCCTACGGACGCGGCCGGCTCGACCTCAAGCCCCGCCTCGACGACACGGCGCCGGCCGAGATCGCAAGCCTCTTCGGCAGCGTCGGCAAGATGGCGGCGCAACTCGCCGATCGCGAACGCGACCTGCGGCGGAGCGCGGAGACGAACCGGCTGCTGCTTCTCGAAGTCTACCACCGCGTGCGCAACAATCTTCAGTTGATCGCGAGCCTTCTGAACCTCCAGATGCGCCGCGCCGATGCGGATGTGGAGCGGGCGGCGCTCGGCAGGCTCCGCGATCGCGTGCACAGCCTCGCGCTCGTGCATGAGAAGCTCTACGAATCGGATGCGCCCGACGCCCTCGACGTCGCGTCGCTCATCGGCGACGTCGCGCGCGCCGCGGCGTCCGGGGGCGTCGTCGGCGGCCCGTCGCCGGCCGCGCTCCCTGCGCTGGAGCTTGACCTTGGCGTCGGCCCGATGGTCGTCGGACCCGAGGTGGCGACACCGCTCGCGCTTCTGGTCGAGGAGACGGTTCGCGACGCCGTTCGGCGCAGCGTCGGCGCAGGGCGCGACGGGCGCGTCCGCGTGACGCTGGAGCGACGGCAGGACGGCGGCATTCTGCTTGCGGTCGAAAACGACGAAGCCGATGAGGCGCAGCGCCCCCGGGCGGGCGCGCCGGCCGACGGCTGTTTCGCCGCAGGCGACGAAGCGGCCGGCGCGAGGCTGGTGGCGAGCCTCGCACGACAGATGCGCGGCGAGGTGACCGAGCTGCGCGAGGGTCGCCGCCGCGTGGTTCGGATCGCCGCGCCCGCGACGATCTCCGGTGAGGTTCGGGGCTAGGGGGTGTGGCGGGTGGCAGGGCGCTGCGAGACCGCTCGGGACCTCTGGG
>RECW01000107.1 GCA_007693835.1 Paracoccaceae bacterium
CGCGGCCTCGATGCCGTGGCGCGCCAGCATGTGCGCCCGCGCCGCCGCCCCCGCCGCGGCGAGGCCCGCCCGGTCCTCGGCATAGCGTCGGATCGCGAAGGCGAAGGCGTCCGCATCGCCGGGGGGGACCAGCGCCGAAGACGGCGCGACCACCTCGCGCACGCCCGGCCTGTCCTCGGCGACCACGGCGCGCCCGGCGGCCTGGGCTTCGAGGTAGACCATGCCGAAGCCTTCGTTGACGCCGGGCCAGACGAACAGGTCGCAGGCCTCGTAGACCGCGTGGACGTCCTCGCGCGCGTCCTGCCGCCCGGCCCATGTCACGCGGTCGCCGAACGGCGCCAACAGCGCGCGCGTCTCCGCCTCCGCCGGGCCGCCGCCGGCGACCGTCAGCCGCCAGTCCACGCCCTCGAGCCGCCCGAGCGCCGCGGCGAGGGCGGCGAAGGACGCGAGCTTGTCCGGCCGGCGCATCATCGCCACCGCCGCCAGCCGCAGCGGTCCCGTGGTCGACACCGGCCGCGCCGCCGCCTCGCCCAGCGCCGCGAACGGGGGAAGGTGGACGAGGCGCTGGCCGGCGGGCCGCGCCGCCTCCAGCGCCGGCCGGTCGCGCTCGGTCAGCCAGAAGATCACGGCCGCACGGTCGAGCGCGGCCTCGGAGGCCGCCGCGAAGCCCGCCCACGGCCCCGTCAGCCGCTTGCGCGCGCGCGTGCCCTCCGCCACGACGTAAGGCATCCCGAGCGCGGCCGCCACGCGCGGGCCGATCAGGTCCGGCGCCTTGTAGAAGCAGTGGTAGGTGAACCAGAGCCGCGGCGGATCGGGCGCCAGCGCCGCGATCAGCCGGTCGCCCTCGGCCTCCGCCGCCTCGGCGAGCCGCGCCTGCGCCGTCTCGTCGCCCAGCCCGTCGCGGGTGCGCAGCCGCGAGGCGAGGAACACGGCGTAGCCCGCCCGGTCGAGCGCCCGCTGCATCAGCCGCGCGAGGCGACGGTCGCCCGAGGGCGTCGGGTCGTCGGGCGGCTTCATCGGCGCATAGAAGGCGACGCGGCTCACGGCGCCGCTCCCGGCGCGGGTTGCGGCGCGGCGCCGGCGAGGCGAAGGGCGGCGGTGAGCTTGTCGGCGATCCGCGCGACGCCCTTCTCGACGCCGAATTCGCGTTCGAGACGCTCGCGCGCGGCGGCGCCCAGCGCCTCGCGGCGCTTCGGGTCGCGCAGCAGCGCGTTCAGCGCCTCGGTCAGCGCGCCGATGTGGCCCGCCTTCACCAGAAGACCCGTGCGGTCGTGCGCCACGAATTCGCCGATGGCCCCGACGCGGGTGGCGAGGATGGCGAGGTTCTGGCTCGCCGCCTCGAGCAGCACGTTCGGCAGGCCGTCGCGGTCGCCGTCCGACGCGATCCTGGCGGCGAGGACGAAGACGTCCGCCTCCCGCAGCGCCGCGAGCACGTCGCGCTGGTCGCGCTTGCCGCGCCACTCGATGCGGTCGGCGATGCCGAGGCGGCGCGCCTGCTCCTTCAGCACGCCGTCGAGCGGCCCGCCGCCGATGTGCACGAGGCGCCAGTGGGCCGCCTTCGGCAGGTCGGACAGGGCCGCCAGAAGGTCGCGATAACCCTTCTTCTCCACAAGCCGCCCGACCGAGACGAACGTCACCCGGTCCTCGGCGGAGCGGCCGGCGTGGGGCGGGCGCGGCTCGGGCGGCGGCGGAAAGCGGCGCAGGTCGAGCCCGTGGTGCAGCATCTCGATGCGCTCGGCGTCGCGCGCCAGCGCCTGCAGGTGGCGCGCGCCCGCCTTGGTGCAGGTCACGCCGAAGCGGGCGTCGGCGATCTTCTCGCGCTTCTCCCATTCGGGGATCGTCCAGATGTCGCGGGCATGGGCCGAGAATCCCCACGCCGCGCCGCGGATGATCGAGGCGTAGCGCGCCACCGACGCCGGCGTATGCAGGAAATGCGCGTAGAGGAACCGCACCGACCCCGCCGCCTCCCGCGCCAGCACGCAGGCCTGGCCGAAGCGCCGGATGCGGTTCAGCGACGGGTCGCGCGCCAGATCGGCGAGCCAGACCGCGAAGGCCGCGAGGAAGCCCCGGCGCAGCAGGGCGCCGCCGAGCCCCGCCAGCACGCGCAGCGGCTCCTCGTGGAGATACTCCGGCAGGTAGAAGACCCTGGCGCGGATCTCGCCGTGGATCGGGTGAAGCCGGTCGTCGTAGGGCTTGCGCAGGGACCAGATGTGGAACGCATGGCCGCGGTCCTCGAGCGCCTTCAACTCCTGCGCGATGAAGGTCTCCGAGAGGCGCGGATAGCCCTTCACGACCACGGCGAGCGGCGGGGCGGCGGCGTCAGGCGTCACGCGGCGTCGTCCCTGCTCGTCGGGCCGCAGGGGCGCTCCAATCATGCGCCGCGTCGAGCGGCGCTGCGTCGGGCGCGGCGCGCGCGACGATGGTCTCCAGGCCCGACAGCAGCCCGGGGATCGGGGCGGCGGAGGGCCGCGGCTGAGTCGCGAGACCGCGAATCGCGGCGGCCATCACCGCGGGCCCCGCGCCGTCGCGGGGCGGATGCAGCATGCGCACGAGGCCGTGGCGTTCGGCGGCCTCGGCGCGGATCAGCTGTTCGAGCCGCGGCTGGGTCCGCGGCGCGATCACCGCCGGTTTGTCGAGGGACAGGATTTCGCAGAACGTGTTGTAGCCGCCCATCGCCACCAGGCCGCGGGCCTCGTTCTCGAGCCGCTCGATGCGGCTGTCGAAGCTCACCGTCGTCACGCGCTCGCCCAGCGCCTCGGCGCGGCGCTCGAAGGCCGCGCGTTCCTCGGCCCCGAGGAACGGGCCGTAGACGATGACGGCCGGCCACGGGATGCCGGGGTCGGTCTCGTAGGCGGAAAGCGCCCAGTCGACGAGCGCTGCGCCGTCGCCCCCGCCCCCCGCCGTCACCAGCACGTAGTCGGCGTAAGGGGCCGGCGGCGCATGAAGCTCCGCGCCGCCGGGGGCTTCGCGCCGCAGATAGCCGGTGTAGAGCGTCCGCGCGCGCATGCGGCGCGACAGCGGCAGACCCTCGAGGGGGCGGCAGATCTCGGGGAGGCCGTAGATCCAGATTTCGTCGTAGAACGTCTCCACCGCGGCGATCGCGCCCTTGCGCTCCCATTCCTCGCGCAGCGCGGTGGGTTCGTCGAGCACGTCGCGCACGCCGAGAACGACGCGCGCGCCGCGGCGACGGGCGGCTCGCAGCGTCGCCTCCATCTCGCCGCGGAAGCCCATCGGCTCCTTGTCGACGATGATCAGGTCTGGCGCGAAGGCGGCCGCCGCCGCGTCGATGATCGCCGCGCGCAGGCCCACCGTCTCCTCGATGTCGACGGCGAGGTTGTGGGAGCGGTAGTCGCCGCCCGGCAGCTTGACCACGCCCGGCAGGCGCACATGGTCGGTGCGCGCGGGGAAGTCGAAGCGCCCGGCGATCGGCGAGCCCGTGAGGATCAGCGCGGACAGCGCGGGGTCGCTCGCCGTCAGCCCCTGCGCGATGGCGCGGCAGCGCCGCAGGTGCCCAAGGCCGAAGGTGTCGTGGGAATAGAGAAGGACGCGCCTGCCTGCGCCGACGCCGCGCTGCGGCGTCCGTCCGGTCGCGCTGTCCAAGCCGTCCATCCAGACGTTCCGCGCCCATGCCCCAACGAGCCGCCGTGCGGCGGCCTTTCGCCGCCGACCGCGCGTGGTTATCTAACGCGCGACGGAAAGGCCAGCGAAAGCCGTGAAATTCACGCCCGCGCCCCGAGCCCGTGCTATCGTCATGAAGCCGTCGGCCGCGCGCCGGCCACCCGAACGGAGCCGTCCATGCGCCGTGCGCGCTGCGTCATCGTGTTGTTGCTGGGCGTGCTCGTCGTCCTTGGCGCGAGCGGCGACGGCGCTTCGGCGCAGGCGTTCCGGGATTTCGGCCTGACGCGGCCCGCGGCCCCGGCCGAAACGGGCGACGCCGCCGCGCCGAGACCCGACAGGCCGCCGGACTTGCAGGCCTACGGGGAGGTGGCCGACGAATTCACCGCCATGGGCCCGCTCGACATGACCCAGCGCGAGGTCGAGCGGTTCCGCCGGCGCCTCAGTTCGACGCTGCGCCGTATCCCGATGCTCGGGAGCGAGATCGCCGAGACGCTGGCGCGGTCGAGCCCTGCGGGCGACCCCGCGTTCTTCCTCGGCCTCGCGGCGCTGCTGCTGTTCCTGCTCGCGGTGGGGCGGGCCGCGGCGACGGTGTTCTCGGTCTACATCGCGCGGCCCCTGTTCGTCGGTCTGCAGAAGCCCGATCCGCACGGCGTCGGCGACAAGCTGCCGGTGCTCGCGGCGCGGATCGGGTTGATGGCGATCCACCTCGTGATCACCCTCGCGGTGGCGGCGGTGGTGGGTTGGGGTTTCTACCCCGATGACAACGGACCGGCGGTGACCGCCGCGATCGTAGCCTTCGTCGCCTACGCGACCGTGCGCGCGGTCGACACCTTCTGGCGGATGCTGCTGGCGCCGTTCCTGCCCGAGTACCGCATTCCGCGTCTCGACGACCGGCAGGCGCTGCGCCTCTACCGCTGGCTCTATTTCGGCACGCTCGTCAGCGCGCTGCCGCTCTCGGCGTTCTACTGGCTGGAGTCGATCGGCCTTCACGAGCGCTCGGTGGCGTTTCTCTATTCGGCGATCGCCCTGGTCCACGTGATCTTCGTTCTGGCCGGGGCGGCGGCGAACCGCCGGGCGATCCGCCGCGCCATCCTCGGCGGGCTGACGCCGCACGAGGCAGGCTGGCTCTCGGCGGCGGCGGCGGCGCTCTGGGGACCTGCGCTGACCCTCTTCTTCACCGTGTCGTGGGCCGCCTACGCCTATCGGGCGGTGCTGGGGATCGAGCGCGGCATGTCGCCCCTGGGCGTCGCCTTCGTCGTGTTCACCGCGTCGATCACCGTCTACGCGGTGCTTCTCTACATCCTCGAGACGATCGCCCGCCGCCGGCGTCTAAAGCGCTTCGCCGAGGCCTACGCCGCGGCGCGCGCGGAGGAGGTCGCGCTCGCCGCCGCGGCGTCCGCGCCGCCGCCCGCCCTGGTGGCGCGCGACGCGCGCGCCGACGGCGCGGACATCGACGACGACGGCGACGAAGGGGGCGCCCCTGCGCCTGCGCGCCAGCCGCCGCCGCCGCGCTCTCCCCATTCGATGAGCACCTTCGAGGACCTCGCCAAGCGCGTCGCCAGCCTCATCGCGCTCGGGGCGGCGGCGTGGGCGCTGATCGTGCTGTCCTTCGGCCGCGCGGCCTTCGCCGAGGGCACGACGCTCTCGTTCGTCCAGAAGGTCGCCGACATCCTGCTGATCGGCTACGTGCTGTATCACGCGGTGCGGATCTGGATCGACACGCGGATCGAGGAGGAGGGCGGCGCCGAGGACATCATGATGGAGCCGGGCGACGAAGGCGGGGCCGCCGCGGCCGCGTCGCGCACCGCCACGCTGCTGCCGCTGGTGCGCAACTTCCTGCTGATCCTGATCGTCCTTTCGATCTCGATCTTCGTCGCCATGGAGCTCGGCGTGAACGTGGCCCCGCTGCTCGGCGGCGCCGGCGTCATCGGCCTCGCCATCGGCTTCGGCTCGCAGACGCTGGTGCGCGATATCCTGTCCGGCGCGTTCTTCCTCGCCGACGACGCCTTCCGAAAGGGCGAGTACATCGACGTCGGCGGCGTGAAGGGCACGGTGGAGAAGATCTCGATCCGCAGCTTCCAGCTCCGCCATCACCTCGGCGCGCTGAACACCGTGCCGTTCGGCGAAGTCAAGCGACTGACCAACTTCTCCCGCGACTGGGTGATGATGAAGCTGCCGCTCCGCCTCACCTACGACACCGACCCGGAGAAGGTGCGCAAGCTGATCAAGAAGCTGGGCGAGCAGCTGCTCCATCATCCCGAGGAAGGCCACAAGTTCGTTCAACCCCTGAAAAGCCAGGGGGTCTACATGATGGACGACAGCGCGATGATCGTCCGCGTGAAGTACATGACCAAGCCGGGCGATCAGTGGACCACCCGCAAGCTGGTCTACGCCTCTATTCGCGATCTGTTCGCCCGCGAAGGCATCCGCTTCGCCCATCGCGAGGTCACGGTGCGCATCCCCGAACTGGAGGGAGATCGCGACCGCGGCCTCAGCGAAGGCGAGATGCAGGCGATCGGGGCCGCCGCGCGGCGCGCCGTCGACGATGCGGACGAGGCTCTGCGCGCCCGGCCGCGGGTGGTTGGCGACGATCGCTGAGCGTGGGGCCGGCCTCCGACGCTTCGCGGCGCCGCAACCCGCCACGACAGCCGATCCGCGCGGTCGCATGACCCGTGTCGGCGCGACCGGGCGCTATGAGCCTGCGCCGGGGTCGCGCGAGAAGCGGGCGAGCAAGCGTTCGAGCGGTGAAGCGGATTTCTCGGCGTCGGAGGGCCTCGCCGCCGACTGCGCCGCGGTCTTCTGCTTCGCCTCGGGGGTCGGCTTCGTCGGTCGGTTCGGCGCGACGCGCAGCGCCACCGCGTTCTGAAAGCCGGCCGCGTCGCCGGCGGCCAGCTTCTCCGCCCCGTCCGCCACGCCGTCGAGCAGCGGGTCGAGCCATGCGGCGTCGGCCTTCGCGAAGTCGTGGAGCACGTAGTCGGCCACGCGGTTCTTGTCGCCGGGGTGGCCGATGCCGATCCGGACGCGGCGATAGTCGGGGCCGACGTGCTGATGGATCGAGCGCAGGCCGTTGTGGCCAGCGTGCCCGCCGCCGTCCTTCACCCGCAGCCTGCCCGGCGCGAGGTCGAGTTCGTCGTGCAGCACGATCAGGTCGGCCGTCGTCAGCTTCAGGAACCGCATCGCCTCGCCGACCGACTGGCCGGAGAGGTTCATGAAGGTGGCGGGTTTGAGCAGCAGCGCCTTGTCGCCCGCGAGCCGGCCTTCGGAGACCTGTCCCTGGAACTTCGCGCGCCAGGGGCCGAAGCCGTGGGCGGCGGCGATGGCGTCGATCGCCATCCAGCCGACGTTGTGGCGGTTGCGCGCATGGCGCGCGCCGGGGTTGCCGAGGCCGACGAACAGCTTCACCGCGCGCCTCCCTCTCCGCCGTCTCTCTTGCCGCCGGAAGCGCGCGCCGCCCGCAGGCGGCGCGCGTCAGGGCGCGGCGAAGGCGATCACGCCTCCGCCGCCTCCTCTTCCTCCTCCGCCGCGGCGAGGCCGGACGGCGCCGCGATCGAGGCGATGGTGAAGTCGCGGTCGGTGATCGTCGGCGTCACGCCCTCGGGCAGGGCGACCGCCGAAATCTTGATCACGTCGCCGAGCTTCGCCTCCGCGAGGTCGACGGTGATCTTCTCGGGAATGTCGCCCGCGCGGACGTTCAGTTCGACGTCGTGGCGCGCGATGTTCAGCACGCCGCCGCGCTTGATGCCGGGGCAGACGCCCTGGTTGAGGAACTCGACGGGGATGTGCAGGCGGATGCGCGAGCGCTCGCTCAGGCGCTGGAAGTCGACGTGCGTCGGCAGGTCCTTCACCACGTCGCGCTGCACGGCCCGGCAGACCACGCGGGTGTCCTGGCCGTCGACCTTCACGTTGTAGAGGGTCGAGAGGAACTTGCCGCGCTTCAGCGCCTTCAGCAGCTCGTTGAACCTGACGCTGATCGCCACCGGCGGCTCGCCGCCGCCGTAGATCACGCCCGGAACCATGCCATTGCGTCGCGCAGTGCGGGCGGCCCCCTTGCCCGTCCCCGCGCGCGCCGTGGCTTCGAGAATCGGCATCTCGGCCATGGTCGTCTCCTGTGTCTGGCGGCGTCCCTCCAGGGGTGGAAGCGCCGCGGAAAGCGGGCCTATAGGCGATCGGCCGGGTTTTGGGAAGCGTTCGGCGCCGCCGCATCGGCGAGACCGGCGGCGAGGGCCGCGAGCGCGTCGGGCGCATCGCGCGCCTCGACGACCGCCTCGCGGATCAGGCCGTCGAAGTGGCGGGCGAAGGCGCGGACCTGCTCCGTCGCGGTCAGCACGAGATAGGCGCCGCCGAGGTAGAGCGCCGCGCGCGTCAGCCCGAACACCGTGTAGGGGGCCGAAAACGTCCGCCGTCCGTCGTAGAGATGCAGGCGCAGCCGCGGATAGGCCGCCGCCGCGCGCTCGGCCATCACCGCAAGCTGGGCCCGCCGGGTCTCGGCGGGCAGGTCGCCCCAGATGCCGGCGCCGGCGGCGAAGGCTTCGAGGCGCTGGCGCGGCATGGCGATCTCGACGTCGAGATCGCCGAGGAGCGCGTCGTCGAACACCAGCGCCCCGTGTTCGAGCCGCGCCGCCGCGCGCGGGCCGTCGAGTTCGTAGGCCATCACGCTCGGCAGGCGCAGCATGTCGGGCAGGGTTGAGGGCGCGTAGCGCAGCTTCGCCCCCAGCGCCTCGCGCCGCCAGTGGTCGAGCGGCGAGCCGCCGTCCTCCCAGATCGCCGTCTCGATCTCCACGGACGGCGCGATCGCCTGCCCGCCTTCGGGAGCGTTGGTCAGCCCGAGCAGCCAGTCGATGGTCACGCCCTTGGCGCTCGCGATGGCGCGCAGGGTTTCGGCGCGGGGCAGGCGGTCGATGTCGGGGTCGAGGAACTGGCTGAGCGCCGAGCGGTCGACGCCCGTTTCGCGCGCGAACCGCGCCATGCCGCCTTCGCTGCGGGCAAGCAAGGCCCGCAGGCGCTCGCGGAACAGGCGGCACAGGTCGCGTTTGTCCATCTTGGTGTGATATCACATCATCATCGTGAATTCACGACATTCTGTCGTTTGCGATGCGGTTGCGCCGACGCCGCACGCGAACTCTCGCAATTGAACGCCGCCGCCGGCGCGCGATCCTCCGCCCATGACAGAAGCCCTGACCCAGACCGCCGACCTGCGCCGCGCCCGCGCCGCCGCCGAGTGGCCCACGCTGGCGCTGCTCGTCTCTTGTTACGCGACATGGGCGCTGGCGACCGCCTTCTCGGATGCGCTCGGCCTCTGGCTCGCGGTTCCGCTGACCGCGCTGACGCTCGCGCTGCACTCCTCGCTCCAGCACGAGGTCATGCACGGGCACCCGTTCCGCGACCAGCGCCTGTCGGACGCGCTGGTCTTCCCGGCGCTCGGCCTCGCGATCCCCTATCAGCGGTTTCGCGACCTCCACCTGAAGCATCACATCGACGAGAACCTGACCGACCCCTACGACGACCCGGAATCCTACTATTGCGATCCCGCCGCCTGGGCGGCGTTCGGGCCGCTGCGGCGGCGCCTGCTGCTGGCGAACAACACGCTTCTGGGGCGGATGACGCTGGGCCCGGCGCTCGGCCTCGCGCATTTCTGGCGCGCCGAGGCGCGCGCCCTTCGCGACGGGGAGGTGGGCGTGCGGCGCGCATGGGCGCTGCACGCGCTCGGCGTCGCGCCGGTGCTGCTCTGGTTGGCCCATGTCGCGACGATGCCGCTCTGGGCGTATCTGGCGGCGGCCTATCTCGGGTTGTCCGTCCTCAAGATCCGCACGTTCCTCGAACACCGCGCCCATCTGAGCGCGGCGGGGCGAACCGCCATCGTCGAGGACCGGGGCCCTCTCGCGCTGCTGTTTCTCAACAACAACTTCCACGCGGTGCACCACGCCCATCCGCGCGTGGCGTGGCACGCCCTGCCAGCGCTCTATGCGGCGCGGCGCGACCTGTTCCTCGCGCGCAACCGCGGCTATCGGTACGCGTCGTATCTTGAGGTCTTCCGTCGCCACTTCCTGACGCGGAAGGAGCCTCCGGCGCACCCCTTCTTTCCGAAACGGTGAGGGCGCCGACCGAAGGAGAGGCGCGGATGGCCGTCGTCACCCTGCCCATGTACGACCCGCCGGCGCTCCACTGGGCGACCGACGCGCTTTACGGCGCCCTGCGGGACGCGCTCCGCGCGCGCGGGATCGCGGCGCCCCCGCTGACCCGCGCGACCGACCACGCGGCGGCCTGGGGGCGCCCGGACCTCCTGCTCTCCCAGACCTGCGGCTGGCCCTACGTCACCGCGCTCCGCGGCCGCGTCCGGCTCGTCGCGACGCCGGTCTACGCAGCCGAGGGGTGCGAGGGGCCGTACTACCGCTCCGCCGTCGTCGTCCGCGCCGAAGACCCCGCGGGCGATCTCGCCGCCTGCCGCGGCCGCCGGCTCGCGGTGAACGCCTTCGACAGCCAGTCCGGGTTCCACGCGCTCCGCGCGGCCGTGGCGCGGCTCGGGGCCGGCGCCCTCGGGCCGTTCTTCGGCGGACTGGTGGAGACCGGCGGGCATACGGCCTCGGCGACCGCGGTGGCGGAGGGCCGCGCGGACGTCGCAGCGCTCGACTGCGTGAGTTGGGCGCTGCTCGCGCGCACGGCCCCTGCGATCGCCGCGCGGCTGAAGGTGGCGGGATGGACGCCCGCCGCCCCGGGCCTGCCGCTGATCACCGCCGCCGACGACGTCACGCTCGCCGCCCTGCGCGAGGCGGTGCGCGCCGTCTTCGCCGCCCCCGAGACCGCAGAAGCCCGCGCCGCGCTGCTGATCGTCGGGGCCGAACCGCTTGACGACGCCGCCTACGACCGTGTCGTCGCCCTCGGCGCCGAAGCCGACGCGGCCGGCTGCGCGGCGCTGGCCTGAGGCGGTCCCTGGCCTGAGGCGGTCCCTGGCCTGAGCGGCTCTCAGGCCGCCTCGAGGATCACCCGGTTCCGGCCCGTCTGCTTCGCCTGGTAAAGCGCGGCGTCGGCGCGGGCCAGCATCGCCGTCGCGTCGTCTTCGGGCCCGTGCAGGCCGGCGACGCCGACGCTGACCGTCACCGGGATCGGGCGGCCCTCGTGGGCGAAGCCCGGCGCCTCGACGGCGGCGCGCACGCGCTCGCCGGCGATCCGCGCGGTCTCCAGCGTCGCGTCGGGCAGGGCGACGACGAACTCCTCTCCGCCGAGCCGCGCCGCGAGATCGACCGTGCGGATGTTGTCGGTCAGCCTGCGGGCGAACTCGCGCAGCACCGCGTCGCCCGCGGCGTGGCCGAAGGTGTCGTTCACCGCCTTGAAGCGGTCGAGGTCGAAGGCGAGCACGGCGAGCGCCTGCCTGTGCTCGCGCGCGCGGGAGACGAGGCGCGGCAGATGGGCGTCGAGGTAGCGGCGGTTGCGCAGGCCGGTCAGCGGGTCGGTGACCGCCTGCTTGAGCCCGTCGCGCACCGATTCGCGCAGGAAGTCGGCGTAAGCCTTGTAGCGGAGCTGCGTGCGCAGCCGCGCCGCCAGCTCCGAGGGGTCGACGGGCGCCATCACGTAGTCGTTCGCGCCGGCGTCGAGGCAGGCCGCGGCGGTGGCGGCGTCGTCGACGTCGACGATGGTCAGCAGCGCCGCGTGGCGTCCGCCGGACTGCTGGCGCACCGCCGAGCAGAAGTCCGAGGAGAAGCCCGGGAACCCGAGCGCGTCCACCAGAACCGCCTCCGGCGCGCTGGCTTCGAGCAGCCGGAACGTGTCGCGCGGTTCGCAGACGATCTCGACGCGCACGTCGAGCCGCGCCTCCAGCATGTCCTTCAGCGGACCGGCGCCGGCCGCGCTCGTAAGCCCGACGATGTGCGCGCCGGGCGGCGGCTCGAGCGCCGACGGGCTGAACCCCTCCATCGCGAGGTCGCGCAGGGTTTCGTCGCGCAGGCGCAACTCGTCGGTCATCGCCTTCATGCGCAGCAGGCTCCGGATGCGCGCGAACAGCGACACCGGGCGGACGGGTTTCGTGAGGAAGTCGTCCGCCCCCGCCTCGATGCCGGCGCGGCGCTCGTCGCGGGTGTCGAGCGTCGTGCAGATCACGATCGGCACGTCCGCGAGCAACGGATCGCGCTTCATCTCGCGGCAGAGGTCGTAGCCGTTCATGCCTGGCATCATCACGTCGACGATCGCGATGTCGGGCGGGTTGGCGCGGGCCTTCTGCAGCGCCTCGCGGGCGTTGCGGGCTTCCTCGACGTCGTAGTACTTTCGCTCGAGCAGCTCTGCCATGAGGACCCGGTTGGTCGTCACGTCGTCGACTACTAACACGCGTCCGGCCATGTGCCCTGCTCCGCCTTCCGGCGCGTCAAGCGTGCGCGTATCGGCGCACCGTGTCCAGAAAGCCCCTCATCGTGACGGGTTTGGCGATGTAGCCCTCGCAGCCGCCGTCGCGGATGCGCGCCTCGTCGCCCTCCATCGCGTGCGCGGTCACCGCTATCACCGGCACGCCGGCCAGCGTGACGTCGCGTTTCATCGCCCCGGCGACGTCGAGACCCGATCCCTCGGGCAGTTCGATGTCGAGGAGCACCAGATCCGGCCGCTCGCCGCGCGCGGCGGCGAGCGCGTCGGCCCCGGTGGTCGCGGTGAGGGTGCGGTAGCCCTCCGAGCTCAGCAGCTCGTCGAAGAAACGCAGGTTGAGCTCGTCGTCCTCGACGATCAGCACGGTCTTGGGCATCGTGGTTCTCCGGGGGCTTTCGCCTTGTTTCGCAGCACCCTACGCCGGGTTGCTTAACGAAGTGTTGTGGCGGATTTGACGCAAAGTTTCCGGAAGGAGCCGGTCATGACGCGACCCGAAGCCGAAGCCCTGGCGCTCGAGGCGCTGATCTGGCTCTCCGGGCGGGAGGAGGATCTGCAGCGCCTCCTCGCCGAAAGCGGCCTTGGCCCGGACGACGTCCGCCGCCGCGCCCGCGACCCCGAGTTCCTCGGCTTCGTGATGGAGGCGCTGCTGTCGGACGAGGCGCTCACCCGCGCCTTCGCGGCCGCGGTCGGCGCGCCGCCCGACGCGCCGCTGCGCGCGCGGGCGGCCCTGCCCGGGGGCGACGCGCCGTTCTGGACCTGACCGGCGGCGCCTGACGCTTCTGCGCCATCCTCCGCTGGCGCCCGCCGGCGCTTTGACTTAAAGAGCCTGCGGCGCCCTTACGCAGGCGCAGCGTCGCCCGCAGCGTACGGGCGGCGGCCAAAGAAGACGGGGGAGAGGGGCGACATGGCTGATTTCGGCCTATCCGACAACGTTTTGGCCGACGGCGACTGTGTTGCGGCGCAAAACGTCGCGGCCGTCCGTCCGACCATCCCCCTCGCCCGAATCTGACGCCCCGCAACCGCGCGGCTGCAACCCGAGAGGAGCGGCATGAAGATCGCTGTGCCGAAGGAGACGCGCGAGCACGAAACGCGCGTCGCCGCGGTCCCCGAGACCGTGAAGAAGTTCGTGAACCTCGGCTGCGAGGTGGTGGTGGAGACCGGCGCCGGCGCCGGCGCCTCGCTGCCCGACGGCGCCTACGAGGCCGCCGGCGCCAGCATCGCCGGGTCCTTCGCCGAGTGCCTGAAAGGCGCCGACGTCGTGCTGAAGATCCTGCGCCCGACCGAAGGCGAGGCGGAGGCGTTCGAAAAGGGCCAGAAGCTGTTCTGCGTCATGGCCCCGTTCTTCGACCGCCCCCTCACCGACGCGCTTGCGGCGAGGGGCGTCGACGTCTTCGCGATGGAGTTCATGCCGCGGATCAGCCGCGCCCAGAGCATGGACGTGCTGTCGAGCCAGGCGAACCTCGCCGGCTACAAGTCGGTGATCGAGGCGGCGAACGCCTACGGCCGCGGCATGCCGCAGATGATGACCGCCGCGGGCACCGTGGCGCCGGCGAAGGTGTTCATCATGGGCGTGGGCGTCGCGGGGCTTCAGGCGATCGCGACCGCGCGCCGGCTCGGCGCCATCGTGACGGCGACCGACGTGCGCCCCGCGACGGAAGAGCAGGTCGCCTCGCTCGGCGCGAAGTTCATCGCGGTCAAGAACGAGGAGTTCCTGAACGCGCAGACCGCCGGCGGCTACGCCAAGGAGATGTCGGACGACTACAAGAAGCAGCAGGCGGAGCTGATCGCGGGCCACATCGCCAAGCAGGACATCGTGATCACCACCGCGCTGATCCCCGGCCGCAAGGCGCCGATCCTCGTGACCAAGGAGATGGTCGCCTCGATGAAGCCGGGGTCGATCCTCGTCGACCTCGCCGTCGAGCAGGGCGGCAACGTCGAGGGCGCCGAGTTCGACAGGAACGTGGTCACCGACAACGGCGTCACCATCATGGGCTTCGCCAACGTGCCCGGCCGCCTGTCGGCGGACGCCTCGTCGCTGTTCGCGCGCAACCACCTGAACTTCCTGTCGCCCTTCCTGAAGGACGGCAAGCTGGAGCTCGACGAGGAGGACGATCTCGTGAAGGGGATCCGCCTGACGCGCGACGGCGCCGTCGTGCATCCCAACCTGCAGAACGGAGGCTGACGCCATGGCAGACGTCGTTCAGAGACTGGTCGATGCGGCGGAGGCCGCCGCCGCCGCCTCCGCAGCCCTCGCCGACGCCGCGCGCGCCCTCGCCGGGCAGGAAGGCGCGCCCGTGGCCGAAGCCGTCGGTCACAGCGTCGCCGCCGCGACCGGCGTCGACCCGTTCGTGTTCCGCCTCGCGATCTTCGTGCTGGCGATCTTCGTCGGCTACTATGTCGTGTGGTCGGTGACGCCGGCGCTGCACACGCCGCTGATGGCCGTCACCAACGCCATCTCCTCGGTGATCGTCGTCGGCGCGCTGATCGCTGTCGGCGCCGACATGGCCGAGGGCGCGAGTTTCGTGACCAAGCTGTTCGGCTTCCTCGCGCTGGTGCTGGCGAGCGTCAACATCTTCGGCGGCTTCCTCGTCACCGAGCGCATGCTCGCCATGTACAAGAAAAAGGGTTGAGGATCAGGTAGATGGAGAATATCGCAGCTCTTGCGTACCTGGTCGCCGGCGTCCTGTTCATCATGGCGCTCCGGGGGCTCAGCCACCCGACCACCTCGCGGCAGGGCAACCGCTACGGCATGATCGGCATGGGGATCGCGGTGGCGGTCACCCTGTTCGTCGCCGCCCCGTCCTTCGGGAGCCTGCTGATGATCGCGGGCGGCCTCGCCATCGGCGGCGGCGTCGGCGCGGTGATCGCCAAGCGCATCCCGATGACCGACATGCCGCAGCTCGTCGCGGCCTTCCACAGCCTCGTCGGCCTCGCGGCGGTGTTCGTGGCCGCCGCGGCGCTCTACTCGCCTGCGGCTTTCGGCATCGGCGTGCCGGGCGACATCCACGCCCAGTCGCTGGTCGAGATGTCGCTCGGCGTCGCCATCGGCGCGATCACCTTCACCGGCTCGATCATCGCCTTCGCCAAGCTGGACGGGCGCATGTCGGGCGCCCCGATCATGCTGCCCCAGCGCCACCTGATCAACATCGGCCTCGGGGCCGCGGTGGTGGTGATGCTGGTGCTGTTCATTCTCACTCAGAGCACCTTCTGGTTCTGGGCGATCACGCTGGCCGCCTTCGCGCTCGGCGTGCTGCTGATCATCCCGATCGGCGGCGCCGACATGCCGGTGGTCGTGTCGATGCTGAACTCCTATTCGGGGTGGGCCGCGGCCGGCATCGGCTTCACGCTCGGCAACGAGGCGCTGATCATCACCGGTTCGC
>RECW01000014.1 GCA_007693835.1 Paracoccaceae bacterium
CCGGCGGCCCGCTGAACATCGCCGACGTCCCCCATGTCGACCCGACCGAGCGGCTGTGGCTCGCGGCGGCGCAGGCCGCGGGCCTGCCGTTCAACGACGACTTCAACGGCGAGGACCAGCACGGCGTCGGCCTGTTCCAGCTGTTCCTGAAGAACGGCGAGCGCTTCGGCGCCGCCAAGGCGTTCCTGAAGCCGGTGCTCGACCGGCCGAACCTGACCGTGCGGCCCGGCGTCCTCTGCACCCGCGTGCTGATCGAGAACGGGCGGGCTGTCGGCGTCGAGTATCTGCGCAACGGGCGGCCGGAGGTCGCGCGGGCGGACGAGGTGGTGCTGTCCTCCGGCGCCATCGGCTCCTGCCAGTTGCTGATGCTCTCCGGCGTCGGGCCTGCGGACGAGCTGCGGGAGGCGGGGGTCGAGCCGGTTCACGACCTGCCCGGCGTCGGCAAGAACCTGCAGGACCACATCAACGTGCCGATCACCTTCCACACCAAGGACCGCGTGGGGATCGGCGGCATGACCGGCGAGGAGATCGGCGCCGCCATCGCCGAATGGCGGGCAGACCGGACCGGCGCGATCACCTCGAACTGGGCGGCGGCGGGCGGTTTCGCGCGGAGCGACGCGGCCGTCGCCGAGCCCGACCTGCAACTCTACGGCGTGATCGCCGCCAACCGCGACCACGCCCGCTACATGAGCGCCCGGCCGGGGATCACCTTTCACGGCACGCTGCAGCGCCCGAACAGCCGCGGCGAGATCCGGCTGCGCTCGGCCGATCCGGTCGAGCATCCCGCCATCGATCCGCGCTACTTCTCCAGCGACCCGTCCGGCGAGGATGTCGCGACGCTGGTCAGGGGCGTGCGCCTCAACCGCCGCATCGCCGCGCAATCGCCGCTGGCCGAGATCATCGACCACGAGATCACGCCGAGCGCCGAGGCGCGGAGCGACGCCGAGATCGAGGACTTCGTGCGCGGCCACTGCACGACGCTCTACCACGCGGCGGGCACCTGCAAGATGGGGACGGACGCCATGGCGGTGGTGGACCCGGCGCTGAAGGTCCACGGGCTCGACGGGCTGCGGGTCGCCGACGCCTCGGTGTTCCCGATCATGGTGTCGGGCAACACCAACGCGCCGACGATCATGGTCGCGGAGAAATGCGCCATGGCGATGGTCGGCGCATAGGGGGAGGGGACGATGGCGACGGGGCTGGTCTTTCAGGAAATCTACCTCTGGCACAACACGTGGAACTGGGCGACCGTCTTCCCGCCCGGTCTGACGGTGCAGCCGGGCGAGCACGCCGAGAACCCCGAGACCAAGCGCCGCTTCAAGAACCTGCTCGACGTCACCGGCATGACCGAGCGGCTGACGCCGATCAGGCCGCGCGCGGCGACCGAGGACGAGCTGGCCCGCTTCCACACCCGCGCCCACATCGACCACATCAAGGCGCTGAGCGCAGGGCAGGGCGGGGAATCCGGCGAACTGACGCCGATGGGAACCGGCAGCTACGAGATCGCGGCGCTCGCGGTCGGGGGGACGATGGCGGCCATCGACGCGGTGGTCGAGGGGCGCGTCGCCAACGCCTACGCGCTCGTGCGCCCGCCCGGCCACCACGCGCTCGCGGACAAGGCGATGGGCTTCTGCCTGTTCGGCAACGTGGCGGTGGCGGTGAAGCATGCGATGGCGACGCACGGCCTCGGCCGGGTCGCCGTGGTCGACTGGGACGTGCACCACGGCAACGGCACCCAGGCCGCCTTCTACGACGACCCCTCTGTCCTGACGATTTCGCTGCATCAGGAGGACCTCTACCCGCCAGCCTCGGGGCGGCGCGAGGAGAACGGGGCGGGGGCGGGGCTCGGCGCCAACCTCAACGCGCCGCTGCCGCCGGGCAGCGGCGACGGGGCTTACGTCGCCGCCTTCGAGCGCGTCGTGCTCCCCGCCCTCGACCGCTTCCGGCCCGACCTGATCGTCGTCGCCAGCGGCCTCGACGCCTCCGGCCTCGATCCGCTCGGCCGGATGATGGTCAGCGCGCGCGGCTATCGGCGGCTGACCGAGATCATGATGGCCGCCGCCGACCGGCTGTGCGGCGGTCGCTTGGTGCTGTCGCACGAAGGCGGCTACTCGGCGATGTATGTGCCATATTGCGGGCTCGCGATCATGGAGGCCCTGGCGGGGCTGCCGGCGTCCGAGCTCGACCCGTGGGATCCGATCATCCAAAACTGGGGAGGTCAGGCGTTGCAGCCGCATCAGGCGCAGGCGATCGATGCTGCAACTGCGCTGGTCGACCGCGTGCCCAGGCCGTGACAGCGATGCGCATGGCCGCGAGCGCGGACGCCGGTCGGTCGACGCCCGGATCGCGCGCCCCGCGATCCATGCGGCGAGCACCGAGGCGGTGTTCTTCATCGACAATCGGGAACGTCGACAAAAGGGGTCACGACACAAGAGCGACCTGGCTGTCCGGTCCTCATGAACAAATCATGCGCTTTGTGCTGGGCGCCTTGGCCGGTGAGTTCCAAAATCCCCCGTTAGGCGGGCCCTGCCGTCCGCGAGTCCGCGCACCTCGACGCGGCCCGTGCGCACGAACCGCGCCACCGCATCCTCCGCAGAGCGGAACGCGCCGACCACCGCCGCACCATTTCGCCGCGCATGTCGATGCGGCTGCTGTCCGCGAGGGCCGCCGTCTCCGAGACGGGGTTGCCGGCCCGAAGCTGCATTTTTGTCCATTTGGAAGGACACAGGGTGATCTCGCCGGGTGGATTGACAATTCAGCGCCCCGCGCTCGTGATCGAGGAACATGGCCACGGCGGGGCCAAGGACGGTGTGGAAGGATCTCCTCGCCGCGCAACGGGCTCTGTCGTTTGCCGGGATGGCATTCATCGAAGCGTCGCCCCGGGCCACCCGCCTCGGTTTGCGGCAAAGCTTAAGTTGTTTCAGATAAACAGCCATCTTCCAACTGCATGGGAAGAGATCGACGCTGACGCACAAGACTGGCTGGCCGAGCGGTTGGGTGTGGCCGTCAACTCGGCCAGAGTATCGCTTCGAGAGCGGGACTGCACATCGATCCAGGCGCATCGCCGCGCCGCTCTGGTCCCCCGCGATGGAGCGCGAGGGATCGGCTTGTCGGAGCGCGCCGCTCCGGTTCGCCCGTCGCCCTATGCGGCCGCGGGATCA
>RECW01000013.1 GCA_007693835.1 Paracoccaceae bacterium
ACGCCCGCCGTGGCGGCGCTCGCGCCCGAAGCCGGGCCTGCGGACGAGGCCGCAGGCGCAGCGGCGCCGCAGATCGCGCCCATCGCCCCGCCCGCGCCGGGCCGCGCGGCGGCCCTCGCCGCGGCCCCCGCCCTGCCGGTCTTCAGGGGTCGCGCGGCCGCAGACCCGGACGCGAGCGCGGATGGGCCGACGCTGCGGATCGCCCTCGTCTTCGGCGAGACCGCCGACATCGCGCCGGCGGCGGCGCTTGCGGCCCCGGCCGCGATGTCGGTCGTCGCCGCCCCCGATTCGCCCGCAGGCATCGCGGCGCGCGCGGCGGGCGCGCCGCTGCTGGACGCCGCCCCGGAAGCCGCGCCCGAGGCGGTGTTCGACATCCGCGCGCGCGACGGCGGGGCCCTCGCCTTCGCCACGCTGCGCGACGCGGCCGAGGCGGCGCGGCGCGAGGGCCAAGCGGCGGTGACGATCGAGGCGAGCCGCGCGACTCTCGCGGCGCTCGGCCGGTGGCTGGCGATCGAGGAGGGCGTCGCGACGGCCCCGTTCGAGTGAGCGTGGCGCAGCCGCCGCGCCGACGCGCGTCGCCTTGGGCGCCGGGGTCGGCCGGCGCGCTTGCGGAGAGTCGGGAGGACACATGGCGAAACGGCGCAGCCTTCTGGCGCGGCTGCTGCGGCGCGCGCTGTGGCTCGCGCTGATCGCGGCCGCGCTGGTCGTGGGCTGGGCCGCGCTCTATCGCGTCGTCGATCCGCCGACGACGGTGCTGATCGAGCAGGAGCGCCGCCGCCTCGGGCAGGCCGCGCAGACGTGGCGGCCGCTGTCGGAGATCTCCCCCCATCTCGCCCGCGCCGCCGCGGCCGCCGAGGATGCGCGGTTCTGCGACCACCGGGGTTTCGACTTCGTGGAGATCGAGGCCGCGCGGGCGCGGGCGGCGGCGGGCGGGCGGCTGCGCGGCGCCTCCACCATCAGCCAGCAGACGGCGAAGAACGCCTTCCTCTGGACCGACCGGAGCTGGACGCGCAAGGCGCTGGAGGCGGGGTTCACCGTGCTGATCGAGACGCTCTGGGGCAAGCGGCGCATCATGGAGGTGTATCTGAACGTCGCCGAGTTCGGCGAAGGCGTCTTCGGCGCCGAAGCCGCCGCGCGGCGCTGGTTCGACAAGGGCGCCGACGCGCTGACGCCGACCGAGGCCGCGCGCCTCGCCGCCATCCTGCCCTCGCCGCGCACGCGCAACCCCGCGCGCCCCTCCGACGCCGTGGCGCGCCGCGCCCGCGCCATCGCGCACGGCGCCGAGACGCTCCGCGTGCAGCGCCGCGACCGCTGCTTCCTGTAGCCGCCGCGCCTCAGCCGATCTCGGCGAGCCGCGCCATGGCGGCCGAGAGCCGCGCGGCTTCGGCCTCGACCGCCGCGAGCCGCGCGCGCTGCTCCGCCACCACCGCCTCGGGCGCCTTGGCGAGGAAGGCCGCGTTGGCGAGCTTGGCCGAGAGCCCCGCCGCCTCCTTCTCGGCCTTCGCCAGCGCCTTGGCGAGCCGCGCCTTCTCCGCCGCCAGATCGACCACGCCCGCGAGCGGCAGGCAGAGCGTCGCCCCCGCGACCGCCATCGAGACGGCGCCTTTCGGCGCGGCGTCGGCGGTCGAGACCTCCGAGAGCCGCGCCAGCCGGCGGATCAGCGTCTCGCCGCGCGACAGCCGGCCGAGCGCCTCGGCGTCGGCCCCGACCACCACGAGCGGAACCTGCGCGCCCGGCGCCACGTTCATCTCGGCCCGCGCCGAGCGGATCGCCTCCACCGCCCCGATCGCCCAGGCCATGTCGGCGTCGGCCTCGGGGTCCGCGAGGTCTGCGGCGGCGTAAGTCGGCCAGTCGGCGTGGATCAGCGGTTTTTCGCGCGGGCCGGTCTGGCTCCACAGCGCCTCGGTGACGAAGGGCATGATCGGGTGCAGCAGGACCAGAAGCTGGTCGAGCGCCCACGCCGCGACGGCCCGCGTCTCGGCCTTCGGGGCCTCGTCCTCGCCCTGCAGCAGCGGTTTCGCGGCTTCGAGATACCAGTCGCAATAGACGCCCCAGACATGGGCGTAGAGGGCGTTGGCGGCGTCGTTGAAGCGGTAGGCGTCGAGCGCCGCGTCCACCGCCTCGCGCAGCCGCGCCGTCTCGCCGACGATCCAGCGGTTCACCGGCTCGCGCGCCGTGGCGGGGTCGAAACCCTCGACGCGGGCGCAGCCGTTGATCTCGGCGAAGCGGGCGGCGTTCCAGAGCTTGGTCGCGAAGTTGCGGTAGCCCTCGACGCGGGAGACGTCGAGGCGCAGGTCGCGGCCCATCGCGGCCATCGCCGTCAGCGTCATGCGCACCGCGTCGGCGCCGTACTGGTCGATCAGCGTGAGGGGGTCGATGATGTTGCCGAGCGACTTCGACATCTTGCGCCCCTGCTCGTCGCGGACGAGGGCGTGGATGTAGACGTCGCGGAACGGGACCTCCTTCATGAAATGGAGGCCCATCATCATCATCCGGGCGACCCAGAAGAAGATGATGTCGAAGCCGGTCGAGAGCACGGCGGTGGGGTAGTATTTCTTCAGTTCGCCCGTCTCGTCGGGCCAGCCGAGCGTGGTGAAGGGCCAGAGGGCGGAGGAGAACCAGGTGTCGAGGACGTCTGGGTCACGGAAAACCGGCACGGATTGCAATTCGCCCCGTTCTAGTTTGTCCATATCTTCCTGAAACGATCTCTCATCGGGCACAACATGCACATCCGCGTCCCAGATGCTTTTAAACCACTTTAGCGCGTCTGTCTCAGAAACCTCGCACGCAACGTCATAAGTCGTTAGTTTGGTCAATATCGGCGGGTTTACCATAAACCGTTCACGAAGCGGCTTTCCCGCGTCTTCGATCATATGCGGGCCATACCAGACCGGGATCTGGTGGCCCCACCAGAGCTGCCGCGAGATGCACCAAGGTTCGATGTTGTCGAGCCACTGGAAATAGGTCTTCGACCAGTTCTCCGGCGCGAATTTCGTGCGGCCTTCCTCGACCGCCTTGCGAGCGTCGACGGCGAGCTTCGCGGCGTCGACGAACCACTGGTCGGTCAGCATCGGCTCGATGACGACCTTCGAGCGGTCGCCGAAGGGCTGCATGATCTTCTTCGCCTCGACGAGCG
>RECW01000079.1 GCA_007693835.1 Paracoccaceae bacterium
GCCTGCGCGCCTCGTCCGGCCCGCCGCGGCTCCCGCGCGCCCGGCCCCGTCGCTGCCGGCGTCCATCGCCGGCGCGGCGACGCGGCGGGGGGCCATCGACCTCGACAAGACGGCGCTGCTCGGCGTGATGGCGGGTCGTGGGGCGGGCGACCGGCAGGCGCTCGTGCGCCTGTCGTCGGGCGCGTTCCGCACCGTCCGCCGCGGCGACGTGGTCGACGGCTGGACGGTTTCTCAGATCGAAGGCGAGACGGTGGTGCTGCGCAACGGATCCCGGCGGGAGACGCTTCGCCTGCCGCGCTGACCGTCCGTTCGCCGCGACGCCGTCAGGGTCTCAGCCGGGCGACGTAGCCGGGCAGAGCGAAGGCCGCCTTGTGGACCTCGGGCGTGTAGTAGCGCGTCTCGAAGCCCGCTTCGGCGTAGCGGGTCTTCAGTGTCTCCAGAGACGCGTCGCGCGCGGGCCCGTCGGTTCCCCAACCCATCGCCATCGGTCCGCCGACGTAAGTCGGGATCGTCGCGAGATAGCAGCCCCAGTCGCGGAACAGGGCCTTGAACGCCCGAAGCGTGTTCGTCAGCTCCCCGGGCTGCATGAACGGCACGCCGTTCTGCGTGACGAGAACGCCTTCGGGCGTCAGCCGTCGCTTGGCGTGGCCGTAGAAGCTGTCGGTGAACAGGGTCACGCCCGGGCCGATGGGATCGGTCGAATCGACGATGATGACGTCGAACCGCTCGCCGTCCGCCTTCATGTAGTCGGCGCCGTCCGCGATCACGACCTCGAGGCGCGGGTCGTCGAAGGCGCCGCCGCCGATGCCGGGCAGGTAGCGCTTCGAGAACTCGATCACGCCGGGGTCGATCTCGACCATGACCACGCGCTCGACGCCCTTGTGGCGGAGGACCTCCCGCGCCATGCCGCCGTCGCCCCCGCCGACGATCAGCACCGAGCGCGCGGCCCCGTGCGAGAAGATCGGCACATGGCTCATCATCTCGTGGTAGACGAACTCGTCGCCTTCGGTGACCTGCACCACGTTGTCGAGCGTCAGGATGCGGCCGAAGGTGGGGTTGCGGAACACCCGCAGGCGCTGGATCGCGGTCTCGCTGTCGTATAGCAGCGTCGCCTCCCGCAGGCACTGGCGGAAGTCGTCGTGCAGCAGCTCGACGGACCAGCCCGCCATCAGATCGCGTTCGCTCATGCGCCTGTCTCCCTCAACCCGACGTGTCGGTCAGCCCTGCATATCGCGTGGCCGCGGCGATGCGCGGCGCCCCGTCGTCGAAGCGCGACGATACGCTGCGCCGCGGAATAGGCGAAGAGGGCGACGGTGGGTAGGCGAAAAAAGGCGGAACGTCTCGCAGCGCTGGATCTCGGCGCGCGCATCGAGCGCAGCGTGTACGAGAAGAAGCTGGCGAAGCTGCAGCGCAAGCTGACCGCGATCCAGCAGGCGTATCTGTTTTCGGGCGACAACGCCGTGATCGTGTTCGAGGGGTGGGATGCGGCGGGGAAGGGCGGCGCGATCCGCCGGATCTCGGCGGCGTTCGACCCGCGCGGCTGCAAGGTCTGGCCGATCGGCGCGCCGCGCTCCTACTTCGCCGAGCGCCACTACCTCGCGCGGTTCTGGGACAAGCTGCCGCCGAAGGGCGGCGTCGCGATCTTCGACCGCTCCTGGTACGGGCGCGTGCTGGTGGAGCGGGTGGAGGGCTACGCGCCGCCGAAGCGCTGGCGCGCCGCTTATGACGAGATCAACCAGTTCGAGCAGATGCTGGTCGACGACGGCGTGCGCCTGATCAAGGTGTTCTTCCACATCTCGAAGGAGGAGCAGCTTCGCCGCTTCGAGGAGCGGCTGCGCAACCCGCTCAAGCGCTGGAAGCTGAGCTACGAGGACTTCCGCAACCGCGACAAATGGGACCTCTACGTCGACGCGGCGGAGGACATGTTCGCGCGCACCGAGAAGGCTGCGCCCTGGCTCGTGCTGTCGTCGGAGGACAAGAAGTGCGGGCGCATCGCCGCGATCGAGGCGATCGTGAAGCGGTTGTCGAAGGGTGTGGATCTCGGTCCGCCGGCGATCGACCCGACCATCATCGCCGCGGCGAACGATCACCTCGATCTGGCGCCGGAACTCGTCCGCAGTCTTGCGGGGCGGACTGCGTAAGCCCGCCCCGGGTCAGCGCTCTCAGGCGACGAGGCCGTCGCCGCGCAGCAGCTCCTTCACGCGCATCTCCTCCGCGTCGAAGGCGGCGCGGAGTATCTCCACCGCCTTCCACGGCTGCGCGTCGCCGCACATGAACACGTCGAAGGCGCCGTAGCCGATCTCGGGCCACGTGTGGACGCTGATGTGGCTCTCCGCCAGCACCGCCACGCCGCTCACGCCCTGGGGCGAGAACTTGTGGGTGTGGATGTGCAGCAGCGTCGCGCCGCAGGCGTCGACGCAGTCGCGGAACGCCTGCTGGATGCGGTCCTCGTCGTCGAGCCCTTCGCCCCGCACCACCTCGATGATGAGGTGCGTGCCGGCGAACACCTTGTCGCCGCGGCGGATGAAGTGATCGTCGCGATCCTCGTCCATCACGTCGCGCGGCTTTTCGGCCGGCGCGTCGTTGGGAACGACGGAAAGACGACAAGTCGTTTCGCGATCGCGGATCGCGATTTCTCCCTCGTGGGTGGCGCCTGTCTCCAGGTCCATCCCCAGTCGGAAGAGGTGCGCCCCATTCATGGCGGCCTCCCCTACCAGAGTTGAATCCCAGCGGTCCCTTAGCGCCCCCCCACGAACGGGGTTGGGATCGGTGACCCTGTGAGGAGGGCAGATACGCATGCGGGACCCGAGACGCAAGCGAAGATCCTGCGACACGCCCAAAAAAAAGGCTTTGCGCGGCGCGGCCGGTCCGATTCGAAAAATCCTTGCGTGGACGACGGGTTGCGCGCAACGACCGCCAAGCCGTCTCAGGGCGCCACGCCGCCGCGGCTGCGCTTCAGCCGCGCCTCGCGCAGCACGATGTAGAGCGTGGCCGCCGCGATCACCGCGCCGCCGCCCCATGTCCATGCGTCGACCGCCTCGTCGAACAGCAGCCAGCCGGCGAGGCCGACCGCAGGCAGGCGCAGGTAGGAGATCGGCGCGACGAAGCTCGCCTCGCCGGCGGCCATGGCGCGGATGTCCGCGTAGCCGCGCAAGGCTGACGCCGCCGCCAGCGCCATCAGCGCGCCCCAGAGCCAAACCTCGGTCGGCAGCCGCCAGAACAGCAGCGCCGGCGGCAGGGTGAAAACGGCCGCGAGCACGGTGGAGGAGGCGAACACCGCATCGGATCCGTCCTCGGCGCTCATGGTCTTCCCGATCAGCAGCGCGGTGGCGAAGCAGAGGGAGGAGACGCCGGCCGCGACCACGCCGGCGTCGATGGGCTGGGCGCCGGGGCGCAGCACCACCAGCGCGCCGAGAAAGCCGACGCCGATGGCCGACCAGCGCCGCACGCCCACCGTTTCGCCCACCATGACCGGCGCCAGCGCGGTCGCGAAGATCGGCGCGAGGAAGAACAGGATCGTCGCCGTCGCGACCGGCAGCACGGCGACGGCGTAGAAGCCGCAGTTCAGCGCGACCGCGATCAGCGCGCCGCGCAGGCCGTGCAGCCATGGTCGACGCATCGCCAGCCCCGCCGTCGGGCTTGCGCGCAGCAGCAGCGGCGCGAGGAACAGCAGACCGAGCGCGGAGCGGAGGAACGCCACCATCGGCGTCGTCATCTCGGTCGAGGCGATCCGGACGAAGACGGTCATGCCCGTCGCCCCGGCGACCGAAACCAGCATCCAAAGGCCCCCGCGCAGGTTGGCGGAGAGGGGGGGCGCTGGGGCGTGCAGGCCTGGAAGCACGAGGGGCGTCTCCTGAGAGCGCCGAGCAATCGGGCCGGTCGGCGGCGGCGTCAAGGCCCCCGGCTTGGCCCGACGCCGCAGCCGCGCCATACTGCCCCGCCAAGGAGACGTCATGCATCGCCCCTTTTCCGTCATCGCCGCCGCCTTGGTCGCGTGGCTCGCGGCAGCGCCCCTCGCCGCGCAGCAACCGGGGTTTCTCAGGGTCTGCGGCAACCCCAACGAGCCGCCCGAGCGCGCCGCGGACTTCTGTCGTCGCGCCCTCGACGGCGGCGGATTGACCGCCGCGCAGCGACTTGCCGCCACCCTCAACCTCGGGCTCGCGCTGAACGAGCTGGGTCGGTTCGGCGAGGCTTTGGAGGTCTGGGAGGAGGCCGTCGCGCTGGCGCCCGACGCGCGCGCGCTGTCGGGGCGGGCGCGGGCGCGGGAAGGGACGGGCGCGCGGCCGCTCGCCGCCGTCGACTGGAACCGCGCCGTCGATCTCGCGCCGGGCGACCCCGACGTCCGCGCCGGCCGCGGCGGCTTCCGGCTGCGCGCCGGCAACGCCGAGGGCGCGCTGGAGGATTTCGACGCCGCGCTGGCGCGCCGGCCGCGCGACGCGGCGCTCCAGTACAACCGCGGCCTCGCGCTCGCCGAACTGCGGCGCGACGCGGAGGCGGAGCGCGCGTTCTCCGCCGTGATCGCCGCCGACCCGAACGACGCGCAGGCCTGGCTCAACCGCGCGCGCCTGCGGGTCTCGCGCGACAGGAACGCCGCCCTCGCCGACTTCGACCGGGCCGTCGCGGCGGCCGGCGACTGGCCGCAGCCGCGCGTCGAGCGCGGCGCGCTGCTCGACGCCATGGGGCGGCGCAAGGACGCCGAGACCGACTTCCGCCGGGCATGGGAGCTCGGCGACCGCAGCCCCTTCCTCGCCGAACGCATGGCGACGATGGGGCGCTGAAGCGCCGCCACGGCGCGGAGACAAGGCGACGCCGATCGCCGCAGGGAGGAGACGCATGACCTACGTTCTCGCCATCGACCAGGGCACGACGTCGAGCCGCGCCATCCTGTTCGACCAGTCCATGCGCATCGCGGCCATGGCGCAGGAGGAGTTTCCCCAGCACTTTCCCGACAGCGGCTGGGTCGAGCACGACCCCGCCGACATCTGGAGCACCGTCGCCGGCGTCTGCCGCGGCGCCATCGAGCGCGCGGGCGCGCGCCCCGGCGAGATCGCCGCCATCGGCATCACCAACCAGCGCGAGACTGTGGTGGTGTGGGAGCGCGCCACCGGCAGGCCGATCCACCGCGCCATCGTCTGGCAGGACCGGCGCACCGCCGAGATGTGCCGCCGGCTGCGGGACGAGGGGCACGAGGCGATGGTGACCGAGCGCACCGGCCTGCTGCTCGACCCGTATTTCTCCGGCGCCAAGCTCGCGTGGATCCTCGACCGGGTGGAGGGCGCGCGGGAGAAGGCGCGCCGGGGCGAGCTGCTGTTCGGCACGGTCGACACCTACCTGATCTGGCGGATGACGGAAGGCGCCGTCTTCGCCACCGACGCCACCAACGCAGCCCGCACCTTGCTCTACGACATCCGCAACGGATGCTGGGACGCCGACATCTGCGCGCTGTTCGACGTCCCGATGGCGATGCTGCCCGAGGTGCGCGACAGCGCCGGCGACTTCGGCGAGAGCCGCCCCGACCTGTTCGGCGGCGCGCTGCCGATCCTCGGCGTCGCGGGCGATCAGCAGGCCGCGACCGTGGGGCAGGCCTGCTTCGCGCCGGGAATGCTGAAATCCACCTACGGCACCGGCTGCTTCGCCGTGCTCAACACCGGCGCGGAGCTCGTCCGCTCGAAGAACCGCCTGCTGACGACCATCGCCTACCGCCTCGACGGCAAGGTGACCTATGCGCTCGAAGGGTCGATCTTCGTCGCGGGCGCGGTGGTGCAGTGGCTGCGCGACGGGCTGAAGATCATCCGCGAGGCGAGCGAGACCCAAGGCCTCGCCGAGGCCGCCGACCCCAACCAGCACGTCTACCTCGTGCCCGCCTTCACCGGCCTCGGCGCGCCCTACTGGGACCCCGACTGCCGCGGCGCGATCTTCGGGATCACCCGCGGCACGGGGCCGGCGGAGCTGGCGCGGGCCGCGCTCGAGAGCGTCGGCTACCAGACGCGCGATCTGCTGGAGGCCATGGTCGCGGACTATCCCGGCGCAGGCGACGTCGTTCTGCGGGTCGACGGCGGGCTGACGGCGAGCGACTGGGGGATGCAGTTCCTCGCCGACATCCTCGGCGCGCCGGTCGACCGACCGAAAGTGCGCGAGACCACCGCGCTCGGGGCCGCGTGGCTCGCCGGCATGAAGGCGGGCGTCTATCCGGGCGCCGAGGCCTTCGCCGAGGCCTGGGCGCTCGACCGCCGGTTCGAGCCGCGCCTCGACGTCGAAACCCGCGACACGCATTACGCCGGCTGGCGCGACGCCGTGCGGCGCACCCTGTCCGCCGGATGAACGCGGCGCCGGGCGGAGGGGAGGGACCCTTGCTCGCCACCGTCGGCTACGCCGAGGCGACGCTGCCGGAGATGATCGCGCGGCTGCGCGCGGCGGCGGTGGACGTGGTGCTGGACGTCCGCGCCGTGGCCGCCTCCCGCCGCGCGGGGTTCTCCAAGACGGTGCTCCGGGCGAGCCTCGCGGAAGCGGATATCGGCTATGTCCATCTGCGCGCCCTCGGCACGCCGAAGCCCGGCCGCGAGGCGGCGCGGAAGGGGCGCATCGCCGAGATGCGGGCGATCTTCGCCGAGCAGTTCGCCACCGAGGCGGCGCAGGCGCAGTTCGCCGAAGCCGTCGCCATCGCGGCCGAGCGGCGGGCGGCGCTGCTCTGCTGGTGCGCCGACGCCGCGAAATGCCATCGCCGCGCGGTGGCCGAGGCGCTGGCGGAAAGGTTGGGGCGGCCCTGGGTCGACCTGTGAGCCTCTCCCCTGTGACGGCGCGTCGCCGTCCGGCGGCGCCGGCGCGCATTGCGCCGGCGGCGCAGGCGGCTAGGCTCTCGGCCCGCCGACGGGACCGCGGCGCAGGCGACGGCGGGTCGGAGCGGCTTGGGGGGAGGGCGATCGGGTGAAACTCGCCACGCTGGACGACGGATCGCGCGACGGCCGGCTGGTCGTCGTCTCGCAGGATCTCGCCTGGTGCACGGACGCGCGCCGCGTCGCGCCCACGCTGCAGGCCGCGCTCGACGACTGGGCGCACGCCGCGCCGGAGCTTGAAGCCCTGTCGCGCGACCTCGCCATCGAGGCGGTGCCGGTCGAGCGGTTCCACGAGCGGATGGCGCTGGCGCCCCTGCCGCGCGCCTACCACTGGGCCGACGGCTCGGCCTACGTGAACCACGTGGAACTTGTCCGCCGCGCCCGCGGCGCGCCGATGCCGGACCGCTTCTGGGAGGACCCGCTCATGTATCAGGGCGGGTCGGACGCCATGCTCGGCGCCCGCGCGCCGATCCGGCTCGCGGATGAGGCGTGGGGCATCGACGTCGAGGCGGAGATCGCCGTGATCACGGGCGACGTGCCGATGGGCGCGACGCCCGAGCAGGCCGCGGCGGCGATCCGCCTCGTGATGCTCGCCAACGACGTGTCGCTGCGCGGGCTGTCGCAGGCGGAACTCGCCAAGGGCTTCGGCTTCGTGCAGTCGAAACCCTCGTCGGGCTTCTCGCCCGTCGCCGTCACGCCCGAGGCGCTGGGGCCGATGTGGCGCGACGGGAAACTGCACGGCTCGCTCCACGTTTCGGTCAACGGTCGGCTGATCGGCAAGGCCGACGCCGGGCGCGACATGACCTTCGACTTTCCGCGCCTGATCGCCCACTCCGCGCGCACGCGACCGCTGTCGGCGGGGGCGATCATCGGCTCGGGCGCCGTGTCGAACCGCGGCGAGGACGGCGGACCGGGCCGCCCCATCGAGGACGGCGGCGCCGGCTATTCGTGCATCGCCGAGATCCGGACGGTGGAGACCATGCGCCACGGCGCGGCGCGCACGCCGTTCCTGAAGTTCGGCGACATCGTGCGGATCGAGATGGCGGACGCCGCCGGCCATTCGGTGTTCGGCGCCATCGAGCAACGGGTGGAGCGTTACGAGGGGCCGGCGGCGTGACGCGCGCGGGCGGGCTCTGACGTGGCGGGTCATGTCCGCTCGCGCCTGCCTTACGCGCCGCCGCCGAAAGGGCGCGGCGCGCGCGCCGGGCGCGTTCCCGTCGCCATCGTCGGCGCTGGTCCGGTGGGCCTGTCGGCGGCGATCGATCTCGCGCTGAAGGGCGTCGCCAGCGTCGTTGTCGACGACGACGACCGGGTGTCGCCCGGCTCGCGGGCCTTCACCTGGGCGCGGCGCACCATCGACATCTTCGACCGCCTCGGCGTCGGCGAGGCGATCCGCGCGAAAGGCGTGACATGGCGCACGGAGCGCGTGTTCCACGGCGCGCGGACGCTGGCGGTGATCGACCATGCGCCCGACGCGGGCGTCGCCGCGCCGGCGTTCCTGAACCTCCAGCAGTATCACGTCGAGGAGATCCTCCTCGCGCGCTGCGCCGATTTCCCCGACCTCATCGACCTGCGCTTCCGTCACCGCGTCACCGCGGCGGAGCAGGACGCGGCGGGCGTGACGCTCGACGTCTACACCGAGGACGGCCGGTATCGGCTGGCGGCGGACTGGCTGCTCGCCTGCGACGGCGCGCGCAGTTCGGTGCGCGGGATGATGGACCTCGCCTTCGAGGGCGAGGCGTTCGAGGACCGCTTCCTGATCGCCGACATCCGCTCGCCCGCCCCGTTCCCCGACGAGCGGTGGTTCTGGTTCGCGCCGACCTTCCACCCCGGTCAGACCGCGATGCTCCATCGCCAGCCCGACGGGATGGTCCGGCTCGACCTGCAACTCGGCCCCGACGCCGACCCCGAGCGCGAGCGGCTTCCCGAGCGCGTGGCGCCGCGGGTCGAGGCGGCGCTCGGCGGGCGGCCGTTCGACCTCGACTGGGTCAGCGTCTACGCCTTCTCCGCGCGGCGTCTGGCGCAGTTCGTCCACGGGCGGATCGTCTTCGCCGGCGACAGCGCGCACGTGATTCCGCCGTTCGGCTCGCGGGGCGCGAACGCGGGCGTGCAGGACGTCGACAACCTGTGCTGGAAGCTGGCCCTTGTGATCGGCGGCGCGGCGGGGCCGGAATTGCTGGCCTCCTACGACGCCGAACGGGGGCGCGCGGCGGACGACAACCTGCGCCGCGCCGGGCGCTCCGCCCGGTTCATGGGGCCGCGCACGCCGGCCGAGCGGCTGTTTCGCGACGAAGTGCTGGCGCTCGCCGTCGACCACGCCTTCGCGCAGCGCCTGATCGACCCGGGGCGGATGTCGACGCCCTGCGCGCTCGACGGCCTCTCGTTGCAGTCGGCGGACGACCCGGCGATGGCCGGTCCCATGGGCCCGGGCGCGCCCTGCCTCGACGCGCCGGTGACTGACCCTGACGGGCGGCCGGGCTGGCTTCTCCCGCGCCTCGGCGGGCGCTTCACGCTTCTCGGCGTCGGCGTGGAGCCGCCTGCCGTCGAGGGCGCCGCGCGGCTGACGGTGGGCGAGGGCGGTTTGGGCGACCCGGCCGGGCTGGTGGCGGCGCGTTATCCTCGGGGCGTCTATATCATCCGGCCCGATCAGCATGTGGCGGCCCGCTGGGCGGCGCCTGCGCCGCGGGCCGCAGCCCATGCGCTCGCCCGCGCCCGCGGCGCGATCGCGGAGGTCGGCCCGTGACCCAGAGCGGCGAACCCACCCCCGACGACGCCTTCGCCGCCATCGTCGAGGCGCATGACGGCCTGTCGCCCGAGGCGAGCGCTCGGCTCAACGCGCGGCTTGTGCTGCTCCTCGCCGAGCGGGTCGGCGACCCGGCGGCGGTGATCCGGGCGGCGACGGCGGCGCGTCGGGGGCTGGAGGACGCCTGAGCCTCAGCGCTGGCAGCGCGGGCACCAGAAGCTGGACCGCGCCGACTGCACCAGCCGCGCCACAATTCCCTTGCAGCCCGGCGCGACGCAGGGCTCGCCCTCGCGGCCGTAGACGCGGAAGGCGTGCTGGAAGTAGCCGAGCGCCCCGTCCGCCTGCCGGTAGTCGCGCAGCGACGAGCCGCCCGCCTGGATGGCCTCCTCCAGCGTCTCGCGGATCGCCGCCGCGAGACGGTCGATCCGCCTGCGCGACAGCGACCCTGCGAGGCGCGCGGGGGCGACGCCGGCGCGGAACAGCGCCTCGCAGACGTAGATGTTGCCGAGCCCGGCCACCGTCCGCTGGTCGAGCAGCGCCGCCTTCACCGACGTGCGGCGGTGCGCGAACCGCTCGGCGAGATGAGCGCCGGAGAACGCGTTGCCGAGCGGTTCGGGGCCGAGGGCGGCGAGCAGGCGGTGGTCGGTCAGCCGGTCGGTCGGCCAGAGGTCCATGGCGCCGAAGCGACGAGGGTCGTTGAAGGTGATCCGCGCGCCGCCCTCGATGTCGAAAGTCACATGGTCGTGGGGCGAGGCGGCGCCCGTGTCATGGACGAAATCGCCCACCAGCGCGCCGTCGACCGTCATCCGCCCCGACATGCCGAGATGCACGATCAGCGTCTCGTCGCCGTCGAGGTCGGCGAGCAGGTATTTCGACCGCCGCCCGAGCCGCAGCACCCGCCGCCCGGTCAGCCGTTCGGCGAAACGCTCGGGCAGGGGCCAGCGCAGGTCCGGCCGGCGCTGCACCACGCTGGCCAGCCGCCGCCCCTCCATCACGGGCGCCAGCCCGCGGCGGACTGTCTCGACTTCGGGAAGTTCGGGCATCGGCGGCCTTCGGGACGGAACGCCGCCGCTGCGGCGGCCATGATACATGGCGCTTTTCGCGAGAGCGCGCTAGGTAGCCCGCCATGAGCGACACATCCGATCCGGCCTCGCCGCCCGCCGTCACCCACTTCGGTTTCGAGACTGTGCCGGAGGCCGAAAAGGCCGGGCGCGTTCATGGCGTCTTCTCCTCGGTCGCCGCGCGCTACGACCTGATGAACGACCTCATGTCGGCGCGAATCCACCGCGTCTGGAAGGAGGCGATGCTCGACTGGCTCGCGCCCCGACCTGGGATGCGCCTGCTCGACGTCGGCGGCGGCACCGGCGACATCGCCTTCCGCTTCCTGCGCCGCGTCCACGGCGCCGCGGACGTCACGGTCTGCGACATGACCGAGGCGATGCTGGTCGAGGGGCGGGCGCGGTCGGAGAAGGAGCGCGCCGAGGGCGTCGCCTGGGTCTGCGGCGACGCGATGGCGCTGCCGTTCCCCGACCGCAGCTTCGACGCCTACACCATCGCCTTCTGCATCCGGAACGTCACGCGCGTGCAGAAGGCGCTGGAGGAGGCGTATCGGGTGCTGAAGCCCGGCGGGCGGTTCCTCTGCCTCGAATTCAGCCGCGTGCCGCAGCCGGCGCTGGCCGAGGCCTACGACCTCTATTCCTTCAACGTGATCCCGGCGATGGGGCAGGCGGTGACGGGCGACCGCGCCTCCTACCAGTATCTCGTCGAGTCGATCCGGCGCTTCCCCGATCAGGAGACGTTCCGCGCCATGATCGCGGAGGCCGGTTTCACGCGGGCCGCGTACCGCAACCTCACCCTCGGGGTGGCGGCGATCCATTCGGGCTGGCGGCTCTAGGGCCCATGGCCAACCCGCTGTCGAATCTCGTGCGGCTCGTGCGCGTCGGGGCGACCTTCGCCCGCACCGGCGCGCTGCGGCGCATGCTCGAGGCGTTCGACCCGCCGCCCTACGCCCGCGTCGCCCTGCGCCTTGTCACCGTGCCCCTCGCACCGTTCGGGTTGAAGGGCGACCCGGAGATGGCGCCGGTGCCGCGCGCCATCGACGCGCTGGGGCCGGCCTACGTGAAGTTCGGCCAGATTCTCAGCACGCGTCCCGACGTCGTGGGCCGCGATCTGGCGCGGGAACTTCGCGTCCTGCAGGACAAGCTGGCGCCCTTCTCCGTCGAGGCGGCGCGCGAGACCATCGAGCAGGAGCTCGGCCGGCCGGTCGACGAGATCTACGCCGATTTCGAGCCGCCGATCGCCGCCGCCTCCATCGCGCAGGTGCATCCGGCGGTCGAGCGCGCCACGGGGCGGAAGGTGGCGGTGAAGGTGCTGCGGCCGGGCGTGGAGCGGCGCTTCAAGACCGACGTCGACGCCTTCTACTTCATCGCCCACACGCTGGAGCTCCTGATCCCGAGCACCCGCCGCCTGCGCCCGACGGCGGTGGTCGACCACTTCGCCGGCGTCGTCGCGGCGGAGATGGACCTGCGCCTCGAAGCCGCCTCGGCCTCGGAGTTCCGCGACAACACCCGCGACGATCCGCTGTTCCAGGTGCCGCAAATCCTGTGGGATATCTCCGCGCGGCGCGTCATGACGATGGAATGGGTCGACGGCGCGCCGATGGGCGACAACGCGGCGCTCGACGCGATGGGCGTCAGCCGCACCCGGCTCGCCGAGCGGATGATCCAGACGTTCCTCCGCCACGCGCTGCAGGACGGCTTCTTCCACGCCGACATGCATCAGGGAAACCTCAAGGTGCGCGGCGACGGCGCCATCATGGCGCTCGACTTCGGCATCATGGGCCGCATCGACCCGCTGACGCGGCGCTACTACGCGGAAATCCTCTACGGCTTCCTCGACCGCAACTATCGCCGCATCGCCGAGGTGCATTTCGAGGCCGGCTACGTGCCGGCCGATCAGGACGTCGACACCTTCGCCCAGGCGCTGCGCTCGATCGGCGAGCCGATCTTCGGGCAGGACGTCAGCCGGATCTCGATGGGGAGGCTGCTCGCGCATCTGTTCGAGGTGACCGAGCGCTTCGGGATGCGGACGCAGACGCAGCTCATCCTCCTCCAGCGCACCATGGTGGTGGTGGAGGGCGTGGCGCGCAGCCTCGACCCGCAGGCCAACATCTGGACGGCGGCGAAGCCTGTCGTGGAGGTCTGGATCCGCGACAATCTCGGCCCGAAGGCCATCGCCCGCGACATCCGCGACGCGGCCATCGTCCTCGCCCGCTACGCGCCGCGCCTGCCGGGGATCGCCGAGAAATTCGTCATCGCCGCCGACCAGGACCGCACCGTGAAACCGGCCCCGGCCGAGGCGCGCTCGCGCCTCGCCGCGGCGGTCGCGAGCGGGGCGGCGGGCGGTCTGGCGGCGGCGGGCGCTGCGCTCTGGGCGTTCGGGCTGATCGGCTGACGCAGGCCGCTTGCGGCGCGGCTTTTCTTCACCACATCTTCATTCAACGACGGCGGGCCGAGAAACGGGCGTCGTCAGCGCCCACCGAGGCGACCCGCGACGCGCCTGACGGGCGTCGGAGGTCGCGCTGAAAGGAGACTTCCATGAACGTGGAGAAATTCACGGAACGCGCCCGCGGGTTCCTGCAGGCCGCCCAGACCATCGCGATGCGCGAAGGCCACCAGCGCCTCGCGCCCGAACACCTGCTGAAAGCGCTGCTCGACGACCCCGAAGGTCTCGGCGCCGCCCTCATCGCCCGCGCCGGCGGCGACGCCTCGCGCGCGCGCGAGGCTGTGGACGCCGCCGTGGCGCGGCTGCCGAAGATCTCGGGCGGCGACGGCCAGCTCTACATGGACGCAGCCCTCGGCCGCGCGCTCGCCGAAGCCGAGACGCTGGCGCAGAAGGCCGGCGACAGCTTCGTGACCGCCGAGCGCCTGCTGACGGCGCTTGCGCTCGCCAAGGACACCGAAGCCGGCAAGGCGCTCAAGGCCGCGAACGTCGACGCGCAGCGCCTCGACCGCGCCATCGCCGAGATGCGCAAGGGCCGCACCGCCGACACCGCCTCGGCCGAACAGGGCTACGACGCGCTGAAGAAATACGCCCGCGACCTGACGCAGGCCGCCCGCGACGGCAAGCTCGACCCGGTGATCGGCCGCGACGAGGAGATCCGCCGCACCATCCAGGTCCTCTCCCGCCGCACCAAGAACAACCCCGTGCTGATCGGCGAGCCCGGCGTCGGCAAGACCGCCATCGCCGAAGGGCTGGCCCTGCGCATCGTCAACGGCGACGTGCCGGAAAGCCTGCAGGACAAGAAGCTGATGGCGCTCGACATGGGGTCGCTCATCGCCGGCGCGAAGTACCGCGGCGAGTTCGAGGAGCGGCTGAAGGCCGTGCTGAGCGAGATCACCGCCGAGGCGGGCGGCGTGATCCTGTTCATCGACGAGATGCACACGCTGGTCGGGGCCGGGAAGGCCGACGGCGCCATGGACGCCTCCAACCTGCTGAAGCCGGCGCTCGCGCGCGGCGAACTGCACTGCGTCGGCGCCACCACGCTCGACGAGTACCGCAAGCATGTCGAGAAGGACGCGGCGCTGGCCCGGCGCTTCCAGCCGGTATTCGTCGACGAGCCGGACGTGGCCGACGCCATCTCCATCCTGCGCGGGCTGAAGGAGAAATACGAAGTCCACCACGGCGTGCGCATCACCGACAGCGCGCTGGTCGCCGCGGCGACGCTGAGCCACCGCTACATCGCCGACCGCTTCCTGCCCGACAAGGCCATCGACCTGATGGACGAGGCGGCCTCGCGGCTGCGCATGGAGGTCGACAGCAAGCCCGAGGAGCTCGACGCCCTCGACCGCCAGATCCTCCAGATGCAGATCGAGGCGGAGGCGCTGAAGCAGGAGACCGACAAGGCCTCGCAGGAGCGGCTCGCCGCCCTGACGAAGGATCTCGCCAACCTGCAGGAGGAGTCGGCGGCGCTGACGGCGCGCTGGCAGGCCGAGCGCGACAAGCTGGGCGCGGCGCGCACCATCAAGGAGAAGCTCGACCAGGCGCGCGTCGACCTCGACACCGCCAAGCGCAAGGGCGATCTCGCGAAGGCGGGCGAACTCGCCTACGGGCTGATCCCGAAGCTCGAGAAGGAGCTGGAGGAGGCCGAGGCGGCGGAGAAGTCCGACGTGCTGGTCGAGGAGGCCGTCACGCCGCAGCACATCGCGGGCGTCGTCAGCCGCTGGACCGGCATCCCCGTCGACAAGATGCTGGAGGGCGAGCGCGACAAGCTGCTGCGCATGGAGGAGGGGCTCGGGGCCCGCGTCATCGGGCAGGCCGAGGCCGTGCGCGCCGTCTCCAACGCCGTGCGCCGCGCCCGCGCCGGGTTGCAGGACCCGAACCGACCCTTGGGCAGCTTCCTGTTCCTCGGGCCGACCGGCGTCGGCAAGACCGAGCTGACCAAGGCGCTCGCCGCCTTCCTGTTCGACGACGATCAGGCGATGGTGC
>RECW01000095.1 GCA_007693835.1 Paracoccaceae bacterium
CGCTCGGGCAAGATCATGCGGCGCATCCTGCGCAAGATCGCCGAGAACGACTTCGGCGCGCTCGGCGACACCTCGACGCTGGCCGACCCGAGCGTGGTGGACGACCTGATCCAGAACCGCGCAGCGAAGTGACACCTGCGCCTTCCCGCGGCCCGCGCGCCGCGGGAAGGCTTGAAGGCCCCCCCCTTTTCTCCTATGCCCGCCCAGCGGTTGAAAAGGCTGGAGCACAGGCGACATGGCGAGCGCGGCGGGGCTGATGGCGGGCAGGCGCGGGCTCGTGATGGGCGTGGCGAACGACAAGTCCATCGCCTGGGCCATCGCCAGGGCCTGCGCCGATCAGGGGGCGGACCTCGCCTTCACCTTCCAGGGCGAGGCGCTGGAGAAGCGGGTGCGCCCGCTTGCGGCCAGCGTCGGGGCGAGCATCGTCGCGCCCTGCGACGTGACCGACGCCGCCTCTATGGACGCGGTGTTCGGCGAGATCGGCGAGAAATGGGGTCGGCTCGACTTCCTTCTGCACGCCATCGCCTACGCGGACAAGAACGAACTTAAGGGCCGATACGTCGATACCTCCTTCGACAACTTCCAGCGCTCGCTCGCCATCTCGTGCTATTCGTTCACCGCGCTGGCCCAGCGCGCCGAGGCGCTGATGACCGAGGGCGGCTCGATGTTGACGCTGAGCTACTTCGGCGCCGAGCGCGTCATGCCGCATTACAACGTGATGGGCGTGGCGAAGGCCGCGCTCGAATGCTCTGTGAAATACATGGCGATGGACCTCGGCCCCAAGGGCATCCGGGTGAACGCGCTGTCGGCGGGGCCGATGAAGACGCTCGCCGCCTCCGGCATCGGCGACTTCCGCTACATCCTGAAGTGGAACGAACTGAACGCGCCGCTCCGCCGCAACGTGACGCAGGACGACGTCGGCCGCGCCGGCTTCTACCTGCTGTCGGACCTCTCCTCGGGCGTCACCGGCGAGATCCACCATGTCGACTGCGGCTACAACGTCGTGGGCATGAAGGCCGAAGACGCGCCCGACATCGACGTGGCCCGCAAGGGGGAGTGAGGGCGCCATGGCGGGTCACTACGAGAAGGGCTTCCACATCTCGTGGGATCAGGTGCACCGCGACAGCAAGGCGCTGGCGTGGCGGCTCGACAGGCAGGGCCCCGGCGCAGAGGGCGGCTGGCGGATGATCGTCGCGATCACCCGCGGCGGTCTCGTGCCGGCGGCCATCGTCGCGCGGGAGCTGAACATCCGCGTGATCGACACGATCTGCGTGAAATCCTACGACCACAAGGCGCAGATCGAGGCGAGCGTGCTGAAGGCGCCCGATCCCGCCATGGTCGGCGACGGCGACGGCGTGCTGGTGATCGACGATCTGGTGGACACCGGCAAGACGCTGGAGGTGTGCCGGTCCCGCTATCCCCGCGCGCACTTCGCCACCGTCTACGCCAAGCCCAAGGGCCGGCCGCTGGTCGACACCTTCATCACCGAAGTCAGCCAGGACACGTGGATCTATTTTCCGTGGGACATGGCGATGCAGTACGTCGAGCCCCTGCGCGGAACCTGACGCCATGATCGCCGTGATCTTCGAAGTGACGCCCGGCCCGAACCTGCGCGAGACCTATCTCGACCACGCCGCGCTGCTGCGCCCGGAGCTTGCGAAGATCGAGGGCTTCGTCTCGGTCGAGCGGTTCGAGAGCCTCGTCACCCCCGGCAAGCTGCTGTCGCTGTCGATCTGGGAGGACGAGGCGGCGGTGAAGCGCTGGCGCAACCACGTCGGCCACCGCACCGCGCAGAAGCTCGGTCGCGAGCGGATGTTCGCCGACTACCGCATCCGCGTCGCGGGCGTGATCCGCGACTACGTGATGGACGACCGGAGCGAAGCGCCCGAGGACTCGCTGCTCGCGCTCTGACCCGGCGCAGCGCGTATCCCCGCCAACCAAGCGCGGCGAGGGCGGCGCGAGACGTCTCGCACCAGCACCCTTCGAAAGACGCGGCGGCTGGTCCCGGCGCGGCTCCGCGCACGCGTCGCCGTGGCCCGCCGTCATTCAGCTCCGGAAACGAAAACGCCGGCGCTCGCGGTGCTGACCGCGGCGCCGGCGTCGTCCGATGGTCGGGCCGGCGAGATTCGAACTCACGACCTCTTGCGCCCCATGCAAGCGCGCTACCAGGCTGCGCTACGGCCCGTCGGGATGGCGCGGTCTTAGCGCCCCGCCGCGCCCCGCGCAAGCCGACCCGTGGGGTCAGACCCGCGGCGTCGGATCGCCGGCCAGCACCGCGCCGACCCGGGGTTGCGGCGACTTCTTGCCGAGCCACCGTTCGCGCGCGTCGAGCCACGCGCCGAACGCCGCGCCCTTCCGCCCGGCGAGACCCGGCAGGCTGAGAGGATCGAGGCCTGTCCACGGCAGGAAGGGATTGCGGCGCAACGACCCGTAGAGCGCGACGCGCACCGAGGGCCGCAGGCTCGGGCCGCGGGCGTGGAAGCCGTGGGTGTCCGCCACCACCAGCGTGTTGGCGGGCACCGCGAAGGAGACCGGCTCGCCGAAGCCCATCGCGGCGATCTCCTCGGCCGTCGCGCGGAACGAGCCGCGGGCGTGGAGGCGGTTGGGCGCGGTGGCCGCCGTCTCGCTCTGCGCCTGCTCCCACGCCCGCCGACCCGCCGTCAACCGGTGCGAGCCGGGGACATAGGTGAACGGCCCGTCCGCCTCCTCCACGTCGCGCAGGAACAGCCAGCCCTTCGCGGTCGGGTGGAAGGTGTCGCTGTGGAACGCCGTCTGCGGGTCCGGCGCGCCGCGGTCGGGGTGGGTGATGACGGTGTGCAGATACAGGATGGGGTCGGCGTCGGTCGCCGCCACATAGCGCAGGAGCCCCTGGAACAGCGGCCCGCGGGCGGTCGCCGCCAGCGCGGGGTTGCGCGCCAGAACCGCGGGCGGCAGATCGACGAAGCGGGTGACGGCGGCGCCCTGCCGCATCTCGCGCGCCTCGAAGGTCCGGGTCTCGATCTCCTCGCGGAGCGCGGCGAACAGGTCGGGCGGCAAGGCGTCGCGCCGGACGACGAAGCCGTCGCGGGCGAAGGCCTCGCGGTCCGCCGGGTCGGCGAAGCGCCCGAGGCGGCGGCGGCGCCGATCCGCCATCCGTTCGGCCAGCGCCACCCGCCCGACATGCAGGCCGCGCCGGTTCAGCGCCGGAGAGCCGATCACGCGGTTGTCGCAGAAGGATTTCTCGGCGGTCAGAAGCGCCGCGGCGTGCAGCGGCAGGACGGCGTGACGCAGGATCGACAAGGACGACCTCCCCGAACGGCGCGGCGGCGCTTCGCCAAAGACGGTTAGCGCGAAACGCGCCGCCCGGCCACAGGCGCGGCTCGCGCATCGGGGCTTCGCCCGCTATCCTCGCCGGCGAAGGAAGGTGACGGCCATGACCTACGTCCGCGACCTCGGCCCCCGGGACGGCGACCGCCGCTGGCGCCGGGCGCAGGCGGCCTTGCACGCCGGAAAGACCCGCATCGCCCATATCGACACAGGGCTCGCGCCGCACCCCTCGCTCGGCTTCACGGGTGAGACGCCGCCGCCGAACATCCGGATGGACGAGGGGCTGAACTTCCACGATCCGCTCGGCGGGCCGCGGGGGCCGGTGGCGACGCTGACCAAGGGAAAGGCGCTGATCGAGGATCTGACGGAGTATCCCGACCACGGGGTGAAGACGCTGTCGGTCATCCTCTCCGACAACGCCCGCCTGCGCGGCGTCGCGCCGGGCGCGCACGTCGTGCCCTATCGCGTCGCCAACGGGCCGGTGTTCCGGGCGAAGGCGCGGACCGGCGCGATCGGCTCGGCGATCGACCACGCCCTCGGGCTCCCCGACCCGCCGCGGGTGTTCTCGATCAGCATGGGCAACCCGGGCTTCGCCGGCGCGTTCGAAGGGCTGCGTCGGCTGCTGTCGGGCGAGACCGTGATGGCCGGCGAGACCCGCCGGGCCATCGACCGCGCCTACGAGGCGGGCTGCGTCGTGGTCTGCGCGGCGGGGCAGGTGATCGACACCGTGGTCTATCCCGCCCGGTTTCCGCGGTGCATCGCCGTGGGCGGCTTCGACATGCAGGGCGCGCTCCACATCCATTATCCGCGCGACGGCTACGGGCCGGGCGAGAAGGCGCGCGTCGACGTCTGGGCGCGGGCGGAGGGGATCAACCGCGCCGCCGCGCATCTCGACGCCGCCGGCCGGCCGGTCTTCACCCACGCCGAGGACGAGGCGGACATCGGCGGCGAGCCGAGCGGCACCTCCTACGCCTGCCCGCAGGTCGCCGCCGCCGCCGCTCTGTGGATCGACACGCATCGCGCGGCGCTCGACGCGCTCGGCGGCGGGTGGCGCGTCACCGAGACGTTCCGCCGCGCGCTGACGGCGTCGGCGCGCAAGGTGGTGGCGCAGGGGGCGGACGGCCGCGGCAAGGCGGGGCCGATCCTCGCGCTCGACGTCGAGCGCCTGCTCGCGACGCCTCCGGGCGAGGCGGCGGGGCTCGCGCCGCGCGGCGCGTCCGTCGACGCAGGTTTCTGGTGACGAAGGCCGAGGCATGAGCGGATTTGACGACCTGACGGCGCCAAGCCTCGCCGACGTCGACGCCCTCGCGCGCCGGGCCTACGCCGCCCTGCCGGCGCGATTCCGCGCCTTCTGCCCGGACCTGGTCATCGTGGTCGAGGATCTCGCCGACGACGCGACGCTCGACGCGCTCGGCATCGAAGACCCGTTCGAACTCACGGGCCTTTACGACGGCGAAGACCTGCCGTCCCGCGGCTGGAACGGCGCGGGCGAGCCTCCTGCGCGGGTCGTCCTCTATCGCCGCGCGATTCTCGACGAATGGGCCGACCGAGGCAACGTCACCCTCGGCGAGCTCGTCGCCCACGTCATGGTGCACGAGATCGCGCACCATTTCGGCCTGAGCGACGCGGACATCGGCGCGATCGACGACTGGACCGCCTGATCAGCCGGCGGCGACATCCTGCGAGGAATCGGCGTCGGACTTCTTGTCATCCGCCTTCGGCGTGCGGCGTCGCGGCCTGCGCGCCGGGCGCGGCGCTTCGGCCGCCTCGGGGGCGACTTCGGCCGCCGTGCTCTCGGCCCCCGACGCCTGCTCCGGCTCCGCCTCGACCTTATCGACAGGCGCGCCTTCAGACCCCCGCGCCTTCGCAGGCGAAGGCCGCGCCGCGCGCTCTTCAGGGGTTGCGACAGGGCCGTCGTCGTCGTCGCCCCGCGGATCGATCGTTTCAAGAGCCGTGTCCGAGGCCGGCGTCACGTCGCTCGAGCCCGATCCGTCGCCGTTGCGACGATGAGCCTCGGACCTGTCTTCGCTGCGCGAATAGCGGTCGGCCGGTCCGGCGTAGGCGCCCTCGTCGCCGTCTTCGGCGTCGTCGCGCTGGTCGTCGTCGAACCGCGCGCCGGACGCCTGCGCGTGCTGGCGGCGCTCGTCCATCTGCGCCTGCGCCGCGCTCAGCATCCGGATGTAGTGCTCGGCGTGCTGCAAAAAGTTCTCGGCCATCACGCGGTCGCCGGAGGTCTGCGCGTCGCGCGCGAGCAGCAGATACTTGTCGATGATCTGCTGCGGCGTGCCCCGCACCTTGCCTTCCGGACCCGCGCTCTCGTAGACGCGGTTGACGATGTTGCCGATCGGCTTGCGCCCGCTCTTGTTGCGCGCGTTTCTGTTCTTCTGCGACGGTCGCATACGGTTCCTGATCCGCTATCGCCCGTGGGTGTGCGGGCGCTGCGGCGCACTCGCCTCGACCAACATGCCGCAGCGAGATCAGCGCCAGTTCGCGAAATGGATCGCGCGCCCGTTCCCCCCGGAGCGCGTCCCAGGACGCGCACCTTGACGGGCACGTTCAGCTTATAACGCTGACGCGGCGCGAAACAACCGCAAAAGACCCGCTTCATGCGCAAGTTTCGCGCGCAATTCGCATCGTCCGCACGCGATGGTCGAAATCCTCGCGATGATCGACGCCGCGGAACCCCTCAGCGCGGAAGATCGCGGCCACCGCCGCCGCCTGACCTGCGCCGACTTCGACGAGCGCGACGCCGCGCGGCGCCAGAACGCGGTCGAGTCCCGCAGCGATGGCGCGATAGGCGGCGAGACCGTCGGCGCCGCCGTCGAGCGCGAGCGGCGGCTCCGCCCGCTCCTCCGGGCCGAGGGCGGCCATGTCGGCGGCGTCGAGATAGGGCGGGTTCGCGACGACGAGGTCGAACCGGCCCTCGACGCCGGCGCACCAGTCGCCCCGCGACAGCACGGCGCGCGCCGCTACGCCGAGCGCCGCCGCGTTGGCCTGCGCGACCGCAAGCGCCGCTGGGCTGGCGTCGACCCCGACGCCCGTGGCCGTCGGCCACTCGGCGAGCAAGGTGAGGAGGATGCAGCCCGACCCGACGCCGAGATCGAGCACGCGCGCGGCCCCCGGCCCCTCCAGCGCCCAGGCGATGAGGATTTCGGTCTCGGGCCGCGGGTCGAGCACCTCGGGCCCGACGGCGAAGCGGCGCCCCCAGAACTCGCGCGCGCCCGTGACGTGCGAGAGCGGCGCGCGGGCCGCCCGCCGCGCCACGGCGGCGTCGAACCGCGCAGCCGCATCCTCGGCCAGCGGCGCGTCGAGCGCGGCCGAGAGCGCGGCCGCGTCGAGCCCTGTGGCGTGGCGCATCAACAGCCGCGCGTCGCGGGCGGGATCGGCGACGCCGGCCGCCGCAAGCCGCCGCGTCGCCGCCGCCACCGCCTCGGCCCGCGTCACGCCTCCGCCTCGGCGAGGCGCGCCGCCTGATCGGCCGCCGCCAGCGCCTCCACGATCTCGTCGAGCGCGCCCTGCATCACCTGGTCGAGCTTGTAGAGCGTCAGGTTGATGCGGTGGTCGGTCACGCGCCCCTGCGGAAAGTTGTAGGTGCGGATGCGCTCGGAGCGGTCGCCGGAGCCGACCTGCCCCTTGCGCGTCGCGGCCCGCGCCGCGTCGGCCTCGCGGCGCGCCCGGTCGAAGAGGCGCGCGCGCAGCACCTCCAGCGCACGGGCGCGGTTCTGATGCTGCGATTTCTCCGACGCGGTGACGACGATGCCGGTCGGCAGGTGGGTCAGCCGCACGGCGCTGTCGGTGGTGTTGACGTGCTGGCCGCCCGCGCCGCTCGCGCGCATGGTGTCGATGCGCAGGTCCTCGGGGCGGATCTCCACGTCGACCTCCTCGGCCTCGGGCAGCACGGCGACGGTCGCGGCGGAGGTGTGGATGCGCCCGCCCGCCTCGGTCGCCGGCACGCGCTGCACGCGGTGGACGCCCGACTCGAACTTCAGCCGCGCGTAGGCGCCCTGCCCGCGGACGGCGGCGACCAGCTCCTTCAGCCCGCCGAGTTCGGTCGGCGTCTCGTCCATCACCTCGACGCGCCACCCCTGCGCCTCGGCGAAGCGGCGGTACATGCCGAAGAGGTCGGCGGCGAACAGCGCCGCTTCGTCGCCGCCCGTGCCGGCCCTGATCTCCAGGATCGCCGGACGGTCGTCGGCGGCGTCGCGCGGCAGCAGCGCGAGGGTGAGCGCGCGTTCGGCGTCGGGCAAGGCGTCGCGAAGATGGGCGACCTCCTCCTCGGCCAGCGCGCGCATCTCGGGGTCGGCGCGCAGCGCCTCGGCGGCGGCGAGGTCGGCGCGCAGGCGCTCGACAGCCCGGATCCGCTCCACGACCGGCCGCAGTTCGGCGTATTCGCGCGACAGGTCGGCCAGCGCGTCGCCGGCGCCTTCGGCGAGCCGCGCCTCGACGAATTCGAAGCGGGCGACGATGCGGTCGGTGCGGCTGTCGGTCATGGGCGCGATGTCTGGGGCGCCCCGGGCCCGTCGTCAATTCGGCGGCGGCGGCGGATCACCGACGCGCCTGCGCCTCCAGCGCCGCCGCCCAGCGGCGCACCCGCGCCTCGTTCACGCCGAGGTCGCTGTGGCCGAAGCGGGCGCGGGACCAGATCGCCAGCGCCACCCTGTCGTCGGACGCGGGCACGACCTTGACCGATACGACGTCGGGCCATCCCACCCAGCGGCTGCGCGCCACGTAGGTGATGAACGCGGCCTCGACGTCGCCGGCGATCCGCGTGACGCCCCGCTCACCGCGCGCGATCAGGTCGAGCCGGCGCATCGCCTCGCGTTTCGACAGGTCGAAGACCGGGCTCTCGGCGTCGGCGCCGGCCATGCCGGGCGGCAGCATGAGGAAATCGTTCGGCTTGCCGGTGCGGCTCGGCGCCAAGGGGTCGCCGTGCCACTGGCGCGGGTCGTGGGAGACGGTGCGCACGTAGATCAGGCCGACGACGCCGAGGGCGACGGCGCCGAGCAGCAGCCAGCGGATCACTCGGCGGCCTTCGACGCGGCGGCTTCGGCGGCGCGCGCCGCCTCGATCTCCTCGGCCTTCTTCTCGACCAGCTCGACGAGGTGGTCGATCATGCGCTCGTTGTCCATCTTGTGGCTTTGCAGCCCCGAGACGTAGACCATGCCGCTGCCGGCGCCGCCGCCGGTGAAGCCGATGTCGGTCTCGCGCGCCTCGCCGGGGCCGTTCACCACGCAGCCGATGATCGAGAGCGTCATCGCGGTGCGGACGTGTTCGAGGCGTTTCTCCAGCTTCTCGACGGTCTTGATCACGTCGAAGCCCTGCCGCGCGCAGGACGGGCAGGAGATGATCGTGACGCCGCGGTGGCGGAGGTTGAGCGACTTCAGGATCTCGTAGCCGACCTTCACCTCCTCGACCGGATCGGCCGAGAGCGAGACGCGCAGCGTGTCTCCCACCCCCATCCAGAGCAGGTTGCCGAGGCCGATGGCCGACTTGATGGTGCCGGAGGTCAGCCCCCCCGCCTCGGTGACGCCGAGGTGCAGCGGGTGGTCGCAGACGTCGGCGAGTTGCTGGTAGGCGGCGGCGGTCAGGAACACGTCCGACGCCTTCACGCTGATCTTGAACTCGTGGAAATCGTTGTCTTCGAGGATCTTCGCGTGCTCCAGCGCGCTTTCGACCATCGCGTCGGGGCAGGGCTCCGCGTATTTCTCCAGCAGATGCGGCTCGAGGCTGCCGGCGTTGACGCCGATGCGGATCGCGCAGCCGTGGTCCTTGGCGGCGCGGATCACCTCGCGCACGCGGTCCGCCTTGCCGATGTTGCCCGGATTGATGCGCAGGCAGGCGGCGCCGGCCTCCGCCGCCTCGATGGCGCGGCGGTAATGGAAGTGGATGTCGGCGACGATCGGCACCGGGCTTTCGCGCACGATCTCGCGCAGCGCGGCGGTCGATTCCTCGTCGGGGCAGGAGACGCGCACGATGTCGGCGCCGGCGTCGGCGCAGCGGATCACCTGCTCGATGGTGGCCTTCGCGTCCGTCGTCAGCGTGTTGGTCATGGTCTGGACGCTGATCGGCGCATCGCCGCCCACCAGAACGTCGCCGACCCGGATCTGGCGGCTGGTGCGGCGATGGATGTCGCGCCACGGACGGATGCTCATGGAGACCCTCTCGGACAGGTTTCGGCCCGACACCGCATACCTCAACCGATCGCGCCCGTCGACGGGACGGCGCAGCGCAGAGGCGGGAGTCGCACGCCGCGGCGACGCTATCGGCGCGTCAGGGCGCGGCGCGCGTGAGCGTCGTCGCCACCAGCGCCGAGACGCCGAGAACCTCCGCGTCGGCTTTCGGCAGCGCGTCGACAAGCACCGCGGGTTCGAGCGCGACCCGGCCCGCCACCGCGCCGCGCGCGCCGAGCGGCCCGTACAGGACGCCGCCGATCTCGACGTAGACGCCGCCTGCGTTCCCCGCGCGCAGAACCAGACCCTCGGCGTCCGCGGGCGCGTCCCAGCGCGAGCCGGCGCGCATGAGCGCTTCGTGGACCGTCACGCCTGCGGCGTCGCGGACTCGGACCCACGCCTCCTCGGAGAACACGAGCGCGAGGGCTGCGCCCTCGACGGCCGGTTCGTGCGGATCGGCGGCCTGCTCGACCGCCTCGGCCGCGGCATGGGCGTCGGCGCCTTCGGCCGCCCCCGCGAGACCGCCCTCTCCGGCGAAAGCGGCCGCGGCGCGGCTCTGGGTCGCGGGGCTCCGCGCGTAGAGGCCGACGTCCGACGGGTTGAGGGCCGCGATCGGCCCATCGCGCTGAACCACCCGCGGCGGCGCGACCTCCTGCGCGGCGTAGACCGCGGCGAGCGCGTCGGCGTCGATCGCGGGCAGCGCAGGGCCGCCGGCGCGCACGATCCGCGTCATCACGCTGAAGTCGGGCGCCTCGGCGAGCGCCGCCGGCGCGTCCGGCGTCGGCGCGAACTCGACGCGCTGGATGTTCTGGAGCAGCGCCCATCCGCCGAAGCCGACGCCCCAGACGAGCGCGCCGAGCATCGCGAGCGACCCGACGCCGCGGAGCGTCGAGTCGAACCGCCCGCTCATCGCCTCCGAGCGCGACACCGCCGCGAGGCGCGACCCGGCGATCACCGCGTCGAGATCCTCCCGCCTCGCCGAACGGGCGGCGCCGACGCGCGCGGCCCCACGAGCGACGCCCGCCGGGTTCGCCGGATCGAAGCCCGACTCCTCGCAGAAGCGCCGCATCACCTCGTTCTCGTCCATGCCGAGATACCGCGCGTAGGTGCGGAGATAGGCGGACACGAAGCCGGGATAGGGCAGCGCGCCGGGGTTGGCGTTCTCCAGCGCGTCTATGTGCGCGGCCTTGATGCGAAGGTCGCGCTGCACGTCGAGCAGCGACTTGCCCAGCGAGGCGCGCTCTCCGCGCATCTCGTCGCCGAGCCTCACCTTGTAGGAGTCGAACCCCCGCAGCCGGGGCGTTTCGTCACCGCTCATGCGTCGCCCGATCTTCTGCGCTGGTGCGCTTATTATGCGCCGCCCGGTTCAGACTCAACCGGCGCGGCGTGGCCTCGAAGACAGTTTACAACCGGCGATGCGATTCGTCGGCCGCCCGATTGGGCGCTCGCGCAAGTTTTTTTTCCGTTGCCTGCTGAGACCGCCTTCGTCTACGCCCTACCTTCATCGGGAGCGCCGGCGCCTGACGGCGGCGCGTCGATCCACACGAGCGAGCCGGCGACGCGAAACCGTCGGCGGCGACGGACGGAGCCAGCCATGGACGCCGCATCGACCTTCTACCTCGCCCTCAAAATCGGCGTGGCCGCGATGATCACGCTCTGGGCGGTCAGCGTGCCCAAGCGCGACGCGAGCCTCGTCGATCTCTGGTGGGGTCCGGGCTTCTCGGTCGCGGCGGTGGTCGTATGGGCCTTCAGCGGCGCGCCGCTGACCACCCCCGCGCTGGTGGCGCTTGCGCTGGTGATCGCATGGTCGGCGCGTCTCGGCGCGCTGATGGCGCGGCGGCGGCGGCGCCATCCGGGCGAGGACCCGCGCTACACGGCGCTGCGCAAGGCGTGGGATCCGGGCTTCTGGTGGAAGAGCCTCGGCGTGGTCTTCCTGCTTCAGGCGGTCATCCAGTGGGTCGTCGCGTTTCCCGCCATGGCGGCCGCATCGACCGCGACGGGCGCGCTCGGCGTCATCGGCGTGCTGGGCGCGGCCGTCGCGCTGGGCGGGCTCGCGGTCGAAACCGTGGCGGACAACCAGCTCGACGCGCACCGGGCGCGGCACGGATCGGGGTCCGTCTGCACGACCGGCCTCCGGGCGCACGTGCGATACCCGAACTATCTCGGCGAGATCGCCTTCTGGTGGGGTTTCTGGCTGATCGCGCTCGACTCCGGCGCCTGGTGGTCGCTGGTCTCGCCGGTTCTGATCACCTTTCTTCTCGTGAAGGTCTCGGGCGCGCCGATGCTGGAGGAGCGTCTGGGCGATGGCCGTCCCGGTTTCGCCGAATGGAAGGCGCGCACGCCCGCCTTCCTGCCTCGGTTCGGGCGGTCGGCGGCGGCGGCCGGGGGCCAGCCGGGCGAGTAGACCGCGCTTAGTAGATGTAGCGGATCTGCTCGGTCCAGTAGCGTTCGACGCGGCGCAGGCCGTTGGTCAACTGCGCCATCTCCGGCGTGGGCAGCAGGCCGCGCGTGTCGAGGTCCGCCGCGTGGCGCTCGAACAGGGTGGCCACCGCGGCGCGTATTTCGAGGCCCTTCTCCGTCAGGCGGATGCGCACCGCGCGCCGGTCGATCTCGCAGCGCTGGTGGTGCATGTAGCCCGCCTCCACAAGCTTCTTAAGATTGTAGCTGACGTTCGAGCCCTGATAGTAGCCGCGCGTCTTCAGTTCGCCGGCGGTCACCTCGTTGTCGCCGATGTTGAACAGCAGCAGCGCCTGCACCGGGTTGACGTCGAGCAGGCCGAGCCGCTCGAACTCGTCCTTGATCACGTCGAGCAGCAGGCGGTGCAGCCGCTCGATCAGCGCCAGCGCGTCGACGTAGCGGGCGGCGGGCGTGTCCTTGCCGTCTGCGCCGACGGGCGGCGCGATGGCGGTTTCGATGGTCATGGCGTTCTCTCCGCGCAGCAGGGGCTGAGCGCGAAGATTTCGGAAAATTGCTGAGAGACGGTTAAGGCCGGCGCCGCGCCGTCAGCCCCGGAACCCCTCCAGGAACCGGATGACGCCGGAGAAGTCGTCGCCGCCCATGCCGGCGGCCGCCATCATTCCGTAGATCTGCGCCGCCTGCGCGCCCATCGGCGTGACGGCGCCGGCCGCCTGCGCGGCCTCCATCGCGATGCGGAGATCCTTCAGCATCAGGTCGGCGGCGAAGCCGGGCTTGTAGTCTCGGTTCGACGGCGCGGCCGGCGCAGGCCCCGGCGCCGGGCAGTAGTCGTTCAGCGACCAGCACCGCGCCGTCGCTGTGGAGGAGATGTCGTAGAGCTTCTGCGCCTCCAGCCCCAGCTTCGCGGCGAGGTTGAAGCCCTCCGACACGGCGATCATCTGGATCGCGAGCATCATGTTGTTGCAGATCTTGGCCGCCGCGCCGGCCCCGGCCTTGCCGGCGTGAAAGATGTTCTTGCCCATCGCGCGCAGGATGGGCTCGGCGCGGGCGAAGGCGCGGTCCTCGCCGCCGACCATGAAGGTCAGCGTGCCCGCGGTGGCGCCGCCGACGCCGCCCGACATCGGGCTGTCGACGAAAAGCTGCCCGGCGGCCTCGGCTTCGGTGGCCAGCGCCCGCGCCGTCTCGACGTCGATGGTCGAACAGTCGATGAACAGGGTGTGGTTCAGCGCCGTGGCGAGAACCCCTTCGGCCCCGAGATAGACCGCGCGCACATGGCGCGCCGCCGGCAGGGCCGTCACCACAGCCTCGACGTCGGCCGCCGCGGCGGCTGTCGAGGTGACGCAGCGCGCGCCCGCCGCCTCCGCCTCGGCCATCGCGTCGGCGTTCAGGTCGAACACCTGCACCGCGTGACCCGCCTTGACCAGGTTGCGCGCCATCGGCAGCCCCATGTTGCCGAGGCCGATGAAGCCGATCGCAGCCATGTCTCCCTCCCGCGTCGTTGCGCTTCGGTCGCTCTACGCCACGCCGTGGAACGCCGCCACGCGGCCCAGCGCCTCTGCGACCCGCGGCGCGGCCGGCGCCTGACCGCTGATCCAGGCGTAGAGGTCCTGGTCGTTCTCCTCGAGCAGCCGCTCGTAGGCGTCGAGCGCCGCGCCGTCGAGCGCGGCCAGCGCCTCGTCGGCGTAGGGGCCGAGCAGCAGGTCCATCTCCTTGGTGCCCCGCCGCCAGCTGCGGATGCGCAGTTTCTTCAGGCGGCTGTCCCGCGTCTCGGTCATCCCGTCTCTCCTTCCCACAGTCGCGCCGCGCCGCGCACGCCGGAGCTGTCGCCATGGACGTTGCGCAGGATGCGCGTCTCGCACGCGCCGCCGAAGACATGGGCCGGAAGCTGCGGCGCGACCGCGTCATAGAGCCGCGCCACGTTCGACACGCCGCCGCCGAGGACGATCACGTCCGGCTCCACCACGTTCACCAGCACCCCGCATAGGCGCGCGAGGCGCGATTCGTAGCGCGCGAGCGCCGCCTCGGCCTCCGCGTCGCCGTCCGCCGCCATTTCGGCGAGGGCCCGCGCGTCGGGCGCCGCGTCGCGCGCGATCCCGGCGGCGCGGGCGTAGTCGGCGCTGAGCGCGCCGCCGGAAAGCAGCGTCTCGGCGCAGCCGAACTTGCCGCAGCTGCACGGACCGGCGGCGCGCTCGGCTTCGTCGGCGCCGGGCATCGGCATGTGGCCGATCTCGCCGGCGACGCCGAGCCGGCCGGCCACGAGCCGCCCGTCGAGCACGAAGCCGCCGCCGACGCCGGTGCCGAGGATCACGCCGAAGACGCTCCGCGCGCCCTGCCCCGCCCCGTCCGTCGCCTCGGAGAGCGCGAAGCAGTCGGCGTCGTTGGCGAGGCGCACGGGCAGGCCGGTCGCGGCGGCGATGTCGTCGCGGAACGGGCGGTCGCGGAGCCACCATGCGGTGCCGAGGCGGATCGACCCCGTCGCGGGCCGCACGTTGCCCGAGACGCAGACGCCGAGGCGCGTCGGCGCGACGCCGGTCTTCGCCACAAGCGCCCGCACGACCGCGGCGACGTTGGCGACGGCCCCCTCGTAATCGCCTTTCGGGTTCGGCAGGCGCGCGGCCGCGGCCTCGCGGCCGTCGGGCGCGAGGGCCGCGCCCGCGATCTTGGTGCCGCCGATGTCGATGCCGTAGCGCACGTCAGCCCTCCCCGGCGGAGACGATAGGCGCAGGGCCCGCGGCGGCCAAGCGCGGCCTCAGCGCCGCCGACGCCCGCCGCGCCGCCCGCTTTCCGCCGCGAACAGGGCGGCGAGCTGGTCCGTCAGCGCGCCGGCGAGCTGTTCGGCGTCGGTGATGGTGACGGCGCGGCGGTAGTAGCGCGTGACGTCGTGGCCGATGCCGATGGCGATCAGCTCCACCGCGCCGCGGCGCTCGATCATCGCGATCACGTCGCGGAGATGCCGTTCGAGATAGTTCGACGGGTTCACCGAGAGCGTCGAATCGTCCACCGGCGCGCCGTCGGAGATCACCACGAGGATCTTGCGCGCCTCGGGCCGCCCGGT
>RECW01000176.1 GCA_007693835.1 Paracoccaceae bacterium
CAGGGGGCCTCCGACGCCGGGCTGATCCCCCACGTCATGCCCGACTACCACTCGGTGACGGACGCCGACGTGCGCGACCTGTTCCGCCACATCTGGGGCGGCACGGAGATCTCGCCCGAGCCGGGGCTGACGGTCGTCGAGATCGTCGACGCCATGTATCGCGGCGAGATCCGCGGCATGTACATCATGGGCGAGAACCCGGCGATGTCGGACCCCGACGTCGCCCACGCGCGCAAGGGCCTCGCCAAGCTCGACTGGCTGGTGGTGCAGGACATCTTCCTGACCGAGACCGCCAACTTCGCCGACGTCATCCTGCCGGCCTCGGCCTGGCCCGAGAAGACCGGCACGGTCACCAACACCAACCGTCAGGTGCAGATGGGCCGCAAGGCGGTCGAGGCGCCCGGCGAGGCGCGGGAGGACTGGCGGATCATCGTCGACCTCGCCAACGCCCTCGGCCTCGACTGGGACTACGACAGCCCGCGCGAGGTGTTCGCGGAGATGAAGATGTCGATGCGCTCGCTCCACAACATCACGTGGAAGCGCCTCGAGGACGAAAGCGCGGTGATGTACCCGTCGCTGAGCGCGACCGACCCCGGCCAGGCGGTGGTCTTCGGCGACGGCTTCCCGCGCCGCGCGGGCCGCGCCAAGTTCACCCCCGCCCGCGTGACGCCGCCCGCCGAGACGCCGGACGCCCAGTACCCGTTCATCCTGACCACCGGCCGCCAGCTCGAACACTGGCACACCGGCTCGATGACCCGCCGCGCCTCGGCGCTCGATGCGCTGGAGCCGGAGGCCAACGCCTCGATGCACCCGGCGACGCTGCGCAAGCTCGGCGTGAACCCCGGCGAGACGCTGCGGATCGAGACGCGCCGCGGCGCCATCGAGATCATGGCCCGCGCCGACCGCGCCGTGGCCGAGGACATGGTGTTCGTGCCCTTCGCCTACGTCGAGGCGTCGGCCAACGTGCTGACCAACCCGCAGCTCGACCCCTGGGGCAAGATCCCGGAGTTCAAGTTCGCGGCCTGCCGGGTGCGCAAGGCGGACGCGGCGGTGGCGGCGGAGTAGGCGGCCCGAGCCGGCGCGGGGCGTGCGCGCCGGCTGGGAAAACGCGCGACCGGGGCGATCCGGAGCGCGGTGAGGCGACCTACATCTTGCGATTCAGCGCTGACGCCGGCATAGATGTCGTATGCTGGACACGCCCGCCTTCCTCGACGTCGCCCACTCCGCCACCGGCCGGCGTTGGGTCGGCCCGTCGGCCGCGACCGAGCGGGCGGGGCTCGCGGTGGCGCAGGCGCTCGACGCGCCGGAGGTTCTGGGGCGGGTGCTCGCCGCGCGCGGCGTCGCGCCGGGCGACGCGCCCGCTTATCTTGAGCCGACGCTGCGCGACCTGATGCCCGACCCCTCGACGCTGCCGGACATGGACGCCGCCGCCGAGCGGCTGGCGCGGGCGGCGTCGACGGCCGAGCGGGTGGCGGTGTTCGGCGACTACGACGTCGACGGCGCGGCCTCGGCCGCCCTGCTCGCGCGGTGGCTGCGCGGCTTCGGCGTGACCGCGACCGTCCACATCCCCGACCGCATCGAGGACGGCTACGGGCCGAACGAGCCGGCGATGCGCGCGCTCGCCGCCCGTCACGGGCTGATCGTCTGCGTCGACTGCGGCTCCGTCAGCGAAGGCCCGATCGCCGCGGCGCGGGCGGCGGGGGCCGATGTGCTGGTGGTCGACCATCACCTCTGCGAGGCGCCGCCGCCCTCGGCGCTCGCCGTCGTCAACGCCAACCGCGCCGACGCCGGACCCGGCCCGACGCAGCTCTGCGCCGCCGGCGTCGTGTTCCTGCTGCTGGTGGCCGCGAACCGGGCGCTGCGCCGCGACGGGCGCGCGGGGCCCGACCTCCTGGGGCTGCTCGATCTCGTCGCGCTGGCGACGGTCGCCGACGTCGCGCCGCTGACGGGGCTGAACCGCGCGCTGGTGCGCCAGGGCCTCGCGGTGATGGCGCAGCGCCGCCGGCCGGGCCTGCGCGCGCTGGCCGACGTCGCGCGGCTCTCGGCGCGGCCGACCGCGTTCCACCTCGGCTTCCTGCTCGGGCCGCGGGTGAACGCGGGCGGGCGCATCGGCGAGGCGTCGCTCGGCGCGCGGCTGCTCGCGACCGAGGACGAGGCCGAAGCGGCGGCCCTCGCCGCCCGTCTCGACGCGCTGAACGCCGACCGGCGCGCCATCGAGGCGGCGGTGCTGGAGGCGGCGCTGGCGCAGGCCGAGGCGCGGGGCGCCGACGGCCCCCTCGCGTGGGCGGCCGGCGAAGGCTGGCATCCGGGCGTCGTCGGCATCGTCGCGAGCCGGCTGAAGGAGCGGTTCAACCGGCCCGCGGTGGTGATCGGCCTGCACGGCGACGCGGGCGTGGGCTCGGGGCGATCGATCGACGGCGTGGACCTCGGCGCCTCGGTCGCGCGACTGGCGGCGGAGGGGCTCGCGCTGAAGGGCGGCGGGCATCGCATGGCGGCCGGCCTCAGCGTCGCGGCGGACCAGGTGGAGGCGGCGATGGCGCGCCTCGGCGCGCTGCTCGACCGGCAGGGCGCCGCGCGCGGCGGGCCGACCGACCTGCGTCTCGACGGCGCTCTGGCTGCCGGCGGCGCGACGCCTGCGCTCTGCGACATGCTGGAGGCCGCGGGCCCGTGGGGCGCCGGCGCGCCCGCGCCGCGCTTCGCCTTCGCCGGGCTTTCGGTGCGCCGCGTCAGTCCGATGGGCGCGGCGCACCTGCGGATTTCCGCGGGCGACGCCAGCGGCGCGCTGGAGGCCGTCGCGTTCCGCGCCGCCGAAGGGCCGCTCGGAGCGTTCCTGCGCGCGGTCGAGGGCGGGCGCGCGCACCTCGCCGGCAGGCTCGAACGCGACGACTGGGGCGGGCGGGCGCGGGTGCGCCTGCTGCTCGACGACGCCGCGCCCGCCGGCGCTTGAAACCCGCCACGGCGTGGCGTAAGACGCCGGGGCTGACGCGCCCTTCGTCTAGCGGTCCAGGACGTCGCCCTTTCACGGCGAAAACACGGGTTCGAGTCCCGTAGGGCGTACCAGGCTTGC
>RECW01000091.1 GCA_007693835.1 Paracoccaceae bacterium
ACGGCGGGCGCCGTCACGGTGACGGCCTCGGACCAGGGGTCCATCGCGGCGTTCACCGGCGCGGCGGCGATCGCGATCAGCGTGGGGCTGGGCGTTTCGCTGGCGGGCGGCGGCGCGGAGGTCGTGGGGACCGTCAACAACACCACCCGCGCCTTCATCGAGGGCGCGGCGGCGGACGTGATGGCGGTCACTGGCGCGGTGACGGTGACGGCGGAGAACCTGTTCACGGTCGAGACGACCTCGGGCGTGGCGTCGGTCGCGCTCGGGCTCTTCTCGCTGGCGGCGGCGGGGTCGGTGGCGAAGTCCACGGTCAACACGCCGGTCACGGCCCATGTCACGGGCGTGACGCTGACGACGCGCGACCTGACGGTGCAGGCGACCTCGCGCGCCGGAGCCAAGTCCAGCGCCTTCGGCCTCAGCGTCAGCAGCGGCGTGTCGATGGCCGCGTCGGTGGCCGAGGCGACGGTCACGGCGCCTGTGGAGGCCCGCATCGGCGGGACGATCACGGCGACGCGCAGCGCCCTGGTGCGCGCCACGGTCGACGCGCCGGTCGGCCGTCGCACGGCGGAGGTGTTCGCAGGCGCGTCATCAGGCGGTCTGCTGATCGGGGGAAGCTCGACGCGCACGGTCTCGACCGCGACCACGTCGGCCGTCGCCCGCATCGCGGACGGGGCGACGGTGAACGGCGGGGCCATCACGTTGTCGGCCGTCAACCGCCCTGCGCTTCGGGGCGAGGCGAACGCTGTGGCCTTCGGGCTGATCGGCGCGGGCGCGGCCTCGGCCAACATGACCAGCAACACGACGACGCTTGCCGCGGTCGGCGCCAATGCGGTGGTGACGGCAGACACGCTGAACGTCGGCGCCAACGGCCGGTCGGAGGCGACCGGCAAGGTCGAGACCGGCTCGGGCGGTCTCGTGGCCGGGGCGGCGGGGTCGATCGCCACCACCCAGACGGCGCTGACCGAGGCGGTGATCGGCGCCGGCGCCACGGTGAACCTGTCGGCCGGGCCGGTCGGGGCGCTGAGCCTCGACGCGCAGCATCTTGCGCTGGTCAACGGCCAGATCGACAGCGACACCGGCGGTCTGCTGGCCGGGTCGGGCGCGGTGATCGCGCACAATGTCACGTCGAACGTGTTCGCCCGCGTGAACGGCGGCGCCACGGTGACGGTGCGCGACGCGTCTATCGCGGCCGCGAACCGGGTGTCGAAGCCCGCGCTTGGCCGGGTCAACATCCAGGGCGACACCGGTGGCCTCGCGGCCGGGGCGTCGGGGCGCTCGGGAACCTTCGCCAACGTCACGACCCGCGCCGAGATCGCGGACGGCGCGACGCTGCGCGTGGTCGGCCCCGAGTTCACCACCGGCGCGCTGCGGATGCGCGCCTTCAACGGCTTCGACGCGGTGGACCGCGTGAACCTGTTCACGGCGGGCGCCCTGTCGGGCGCGGGGGCCTTCGTGGCGTTCGTGACGCCGGTGAACATCGCCGAGGTCCGCATTGGTGATGGCGCAACGGTGTCGAGCGCGGGCGCGATCAACCTCAGCGCCCGGGGCGGGGCGAACGTCTATCTCCAGTCGAACTCGGAGACCTACGGCGCCGCCACGGTCGCCATCGGCCGCACGCAGATCACGATCACGCCGGACAACCGCGTCACCATCGGCGCGAACGCCTCGGTGCTCGCGGCGGGCGACCTGATCATGACGGCGGGGATCGGGGCGAACTTCGAGTTCGACAGCTACCGGCTCGAAGCGCGCACCGACAACTTCGCGGGTTCGGCCATCCCCATCGACAGGCTCGAGGCCAACGCCTTCCTGTTCACCGACAACACGGTGCGGATCGAGGCCGGCGCGACGGTCGAAAGCTACGCCGACATCCGCATCACCGCCGACGACATCGGCGGAGGCGCCGTGATCGCGCGCGCCAAGGGCGTGAACTGGGTTTCGTCGGTGTCGGACGCGATCAACAGGGCGACCGGCGGCAACGTCGAGACCTTCGCGGGCGCCGCGACCTTCGAGGCCTATGGCCGCGTGATCAACGACGGCCTGCTCAAGACCGGCGCGCAACGGCAGAAGAGCCTGACGCTCGACACCTTCGGCGAGGCGACGCGGGCCGCCGACGGCAGCATCGTCTACCGGGATTTCGATGGAGAGGTGGTCACGCCGCCGGCGAACGTCCGCGTGGTGTTTCCCGGCGAGAACCTGCTCGACGGCGGCGCCCGCGGCGCCTTCATCGGTTCCAGCACCCCGTCGACGATCGGCTTCACGGTCAGCATCGAGGAGGTGAACTCGTCGCTCGCCAACGCCCGGCTCGACGCCATCGACAGCCTCAACCGCTATCTGGTGCTCAAGCCCGGCGTCACCGTGACCCCCGACGCGCCGATCAACCCGGACAACTACGTCGATCCCGCGCTGGTGCGCTTCTACATCAACGAGATCGCGCGAATCGAGGCGCAGCTGCTCGCCGAGAACCTCGCCGAGCGCGTCGAGGAGATTCAGCTCGACGAGAACAACAACCCGGTGCTCGATGCGAACGGCGAACCCATCGTCCTCCGCACCTTGATCCAGCCGATCAGCTTCCAGGCGGTGACGGTCACCATCGACCCGGTGCGGGCGCAGGCGGGCTCGATCCGCATCGTCGCCGACCAGCTTTCGGGGTCGGGCCGCTTCGACGCGCCTGGCGACGCCAAGATCGAGATCGTCAACAACACGCCCGCCTTCCTGAACGTCACCTCGCTGATCATCCCCGAGACAAATGGCGGCGTGTTCTTCAACGGTCAGGACATCTCCGGCGTTGCCGGGATCGCGGCGCAGAACGCCAAGATCCGCGAGGAGAACGTCCGCAACGTCGACAAGGACAACGCGCTGAACCTCGCGCCGGGCGAGCCGCTCCAGACCGTCGACGAGCCGACCTTCACCCAGATCACCGGCCCGGTCCCCGGCGGCCCGCTGCCGCTGATCAGCGTGCGCAACGTCTTCGAGATCAACGCGCTGACCATCGACACCCTGCCGCCCTGGCCCGACCTGAACGTGATCGGCCTGCGCACCGTCGAGGACGGCGTGGAGGTGATCCGCGGCATCGAGAACCTGCGCGGGCAGGTGGTGCTGCGCACCAACGAGCCCGCAGGCGCGCAGGGCGACGTGCGCATCTCGGCCCCGATCATCGCGCAGGGTCAGACGATCCTTGCGGGCGGCAGCGTGTTCATCACCGACGTCACCGCCTACAGCGTGGCGGGCGAGGAGGCCGGGCGCTGGAATCCTTTCACCGGGACCGATCTGAGCAATGTCGGCACGCTGGCGGCGAACCGGGACGCCGACGCGACCGCCGCCTACAGGGCCTTTCTCGCCCAGGGCCCGAGTGCGCCGGTTCTGTTCGGCGACCGCATCGTGATCGACGCCGAGTTCATCAACGTCAACGGCACGATGCAGAGCGGCAAGGCGGAATACCGCGTCACGCTCGACGACGACGTGCGCCGCCAGATCCAGTCGCTGCGCGACAGCGGCGCGACCGGCGTCCGCCTGCTGACCACCGCCAACCCCGACTTCGTGATCCGGTACGATACCGTAAACAACGCGGTGATCGTGGAGGAGCTGCGCACGCGCGGCGGCTCCATCAGCCTGACCGGCCATGTGCTGAACACGCAGGCGGGCAAGATCAACGTCTTCGGCGGCTACGCCGAGATCGAGATCGTGAACCAGATGGACTTCGGCGCGCAGCCCGACGTCGACATCGTGCTGCGCCGCATCGACGCCGCCAACCGCGGCGACGGACGGCTGATCATCAAGGACAAGGCGAAGGGCAGCGTTCCCGGCTTCGTCGAGCGGGTGCGGCCAGACGGCACTGTCGAGCAGGTTGCGGCGACCGTCCCCTTCACCACCATCTACGAGGTGGGGTCGGACGGCCGCGTGACCGTCACCACCAACGGCGTCGCCGCCGCGCCCACGACGGCGAAGACCTTCACCTACACGCCGCAGGCAGGCTGGCGCTACGGCTGGGCCGTCGGGCTCCAGACCGAGACCACAACAACGACAACTTACGGCACCTCGAAGTGGCTGGGCGTCGACGCGCTGGCGCGCGACCCCGGCACGGTAAGAAGCATCAAGGGACCAACTCCAGTAGGCGAGCCGCGTCTCATTGAAAACTCCAACTATTTCTTCCTCGACACGGCGCTGAGCGCCGTCGACTACACCCATAGCGAGGCGATCATCGGCGACACTGAGCGGGTCTCGCGCACGCTCACACCCCAAAGATGGACCACGAGCAACTGGATCGGGGTCAAGACCTACTGGACAGCGGTCACCACGCAAGATTTCAGCATCGAGATCGACAGTCACTCGATCAAGGCCGACCGGCCCATCGCCATCGAATTCCTCGGCTTCAGCGAGGCGAAGGTGGTGGTGAACGGCCGGAACGCCGACATCATCGTGGAAGGCCCCATCCGCAACACCACGGGCCTCACCGAGCTCACCACCACCGGAACCGTGACGACCCGCAGCCCCGGCGCGACCATCGGCGGGCGGATCGTGACGATCAACGCGGACGCGGGCGTGGGCACGGGCGTGGCGCCTGCGCTGGTCGATCTGGTCGACACCGGGACGGCGCGCCTTGACGTGGTGACGACGCGCGGCGCCATCCTCGTCGACGAGGTCAACGGGCCGCTCCGGCTGGGCGCCGTCACCGCAGGCGCCGGCAACGACGTGACCATCACCGCGGACGGCTCGATCGAGCGGGCTAGCGCCGCCGCGCTCGTCACCGGCGGCGCGGTGACGTTGGAGAGCCGCCGCGGCGCGATCGGGGCAGAGGGGGCGGAACTGCGCCTCAACACCGGGGCGACCGACCGCGACCGGCTGAACGCCACGGCGGCGGGCGGCATCTTCCTCACCGAGATCACCGGCGACCTGCGCGTGGACACCGTGACCGCTAGGGGCGACGTGGTGCTGCGCGTGCTGTCGGGCGACCTTCTCGACGCCAACGACGAGGCCGAGCGCGACGACCGCGCCATCGAGGTGCTGCGCGCCGGGGTCTGGGCCGACCTGAAGCTGACGCAGGACGACGGCGCCGGCCAGAGCGTCAAGGTCCAGCGGACCATCGACTCGCTGCGCGCCGCCAGGACCGGCGAGTACGTGCAGTACTGGCAGTGGCGGCTTCAGCAGGTCGAAGTCATCGAGGTCTACGCCGAAGGCGAACGCGAGGGCCAAGTGGTCGACCCGGAAGACGCGCTCGATCCGACCCAGCCGCTCGACCCTGATCGCACACCCACCAAGTTCGTGACGCGGAGCCTGCATCTCACCTTCCGGCCCGGCTCCGACAGCTACGACCCCGAGGCGCTGCTGGCGCTGACCGCCGACGAGTTCGCTTTCCTCGACGCCTTCTACCGCGAACAGGGCGCGGCCGACGGCCTGACCGGCGCCGCGCTCGACAGTTTCGTGACGACGGCCATCGAGACGCTGCGCATCGCGCGCACCGAGCAGTACCGAACCCTCGACGCCCGCTTCGGCGCCGACGGCGGCGCCGATGGCGACCCCGACACCTTCAACACCGACTATGTGGTGGCGTTGAGCCAGGCGGAGATCGACCGCATCCGCGCCAGCATCAAGCTGTGGACCGAGGCCGAACTGATCTCGGGTATCGGCGCGGGCCTGCTGCGCCCGATCACCGACACCCAGATCACCATCGAGGCGCCCAACGTCACCGGCGCCAACGTGACCCTGATCGCCTCGGGCAATATCGGGCGCACCAGCGGACAGGTGCTGATCGACCTGCGCGGCGACGTGACCCTGACGGAGGAGGAGCGGCTGGTGCTCGGCTCGGCCGAGCGCGACGACATCTTCTTCCTGACCACCGAGCGCGTCGAGGCGCAGGTGACCTTCGACCCTGCGGCCAACACCATCACCCGCACCGCGGGCGCCTGGGGGCCCGAGTTCAAGGCCGGAATGGTCATCCAGGTCGAGGGCAACACCGCCAACGCCACCGAGGGCGGACCGTTCTACACCATCGAGTCCGTCAGCGGCGCGACCATCACCGTCGACGCTGGCCGCACGCCGCTGCGCGCGGGCGGCGTGGCCACCGTGTTCATCTCGGGCCTCGCGCTCGACCCGCTGGGACCGACCGCGGAAGTCGTGGCGAGCATCTCCGGCGGCAACACCATCACCGCCGCGGCGGGCGCGTTCAGCGCGTTCCGCGCCGGGATGAAGCTGCTGCTGGCCGGAGAGACCGAGAACGCCAACGACGCCGACAGCCTCTACGAGATCGCCTCGGTGTCCGCCGACGGCTCGGTGATCGTGCTGGCTGGCGAGCCGGGCCTCAAGGCCGAGACGGACGTGGCCCTGATCGTCGACGAATTCGTCGAGCTCGCCTTCGTGCAGGTGCAGCTGCGCGAGGACTTCGACATCTCGGCCAGCGGCCGGGTGAACGCCACGGCGGGGGGCGAGCTGTTCCTCGGGTCCGAGGGCGCCCTGCGTTTGGGCAGCATCGAGGCGGGCGGCAGTGCGCGGCTGAAGGCGGCGGAGTCCATCCTCCGCTTCGCAATCTCCACCAGCGTCAACATCACCTCCGGCGATCTGGTGCTGGAGGCGGCCGACGGCAGGATCGGGGCCAGCGACTCTCTCGTCCAGCGCATCGTGATCGACCTTGCCGACGGCGCCACGCTGACGGCCCGCGCGAAGGACTCGATCTTCATCGAGGAGCGCACGGGCAACATGAACCTCGAGACGGTGTTCTCGCGCGAGGGCGACGTCTGGCTTATGGCCGCAGGCTCGATCCTGGATGCCGCGAACCAGAGCTTCGTCAACATCGAGGCGAACAACATCACCCTCACGGCGGGGGGCGGCATCGGCGCGGCGGGCAACGCGCTCGACATCGAGGCGCGCGGCGACGCGCCGGTGACGCCGCTCGGGCTGGTGACGGCCACGGCGGCGGGCGACATCTTCCTGACCGAGGCCTTCGGCGACATGAACGTCGCCACCATCCGTTCGACCGGCGGCGACGTCACGCTCGAGGCGGCGGCCAGCATCCTCGACGGGCGGAACACGCTCGCCGCCAACGTGATCGGCAATTCGATCACGCTGACCGCGCGGCTGGGCTTCATCGGCGCGGCGGGCAACGAACTGGACATCGACACGCGCTTCGGCGGCGACCGGCTGGGCGTGCTGACCTCGACCAGCCGTCTGAACGCCTACATCATCGAGACGACGGGCGACCTCTGGCTCAACACCGTGGGCGTCACCGATGCCGACCCGCTGACCACGGCCTTCCTGACGGCCACCACGGGCGGCATCTTCAACGGCGCGGGCCTCGGGGTGTCGAACCTCTCGAGCGGCCGGGCCTTCCTGGTCGCGGCGACCGACATCGGCACGCTCGCCAAGCCCATCTTCACCCGCATCGGCGTGATCCAGTCGCGGTCGACCACCGGTTCGACCCATGTGGTCAACGACGGCGCGCTGGAGGTGGACGCCTTCACCGGCCCCGGCCCCGGCCAGTTCGCCGGCGGCGACATCGAGATCACGGCCCAGAGCCCGGTCACCGTCATCGCGGACATGATCGCCGCGACCGGCAGCATCGTCATCACCTCGGTGGACAGTCCCGACCCGGTCGCCGACTTCATCCGGGTGCTTTCGGGCGTCACGATCCATGCGCAGCAGCGCTCGGTCTCCTTCCTCTCCGGCGACGGTGTGACCGTCGAGGCCGGGGCCACGGTCCGCGCGGCGCAGGACATCCTGTTGGAGACGGACAGGGGCAATGCCGATCCGGGCTTCGGCACGCTGATCGACCTGGCCGGCACGCTGGAGGCCGGGCGCGACGTGGTCATCGCCCCGGCGAGCAACGACAGCCATGTCGTCGAGATCTCGGGCGAGGTGACCGCCGGGCGCTTCCTGTCGGCGACCTTCGGCGCGGGCGACGACGTGTTCCGCCTCGTCGGCGCCGCGGTGGTGTCCGTGGGCGGGGCGACGACCATCGGCACCAGGGCCGGTAACGACCGTGTCCTGCTTGCGGGGACCAGCCGCCTGTCCACCGGCACGCTCAGCATCGCCACCGGGGAGGGGGGCGACGTCGTCCTCCTCGAGGAGGGCGCGCGCCTCGACGTGGGGACGACCGCGACCATCGACCTCGGCGACGGCGACGACGACGCGCTTCTGGCCGGCGCCTCGGCGGTGGGCGGCGCCTTCGTGCTCCTCGGCGGGGCAGGGGCCGACATCATCCGCTTCACCGGCGATCATTCCGCGGCGACCAGCCTGATCGACGGCGGCGCAGGGCGCGACCTCATCCAGCTTGACCGCATGGTCCGCCTCGGCGGGCAGACCACGCTGTTCGGCGGCGCGGGCGACGACCGGATCGAGGTCGACCGCCTGCCGACGCAGGCGGAGGGCGACAGCCTGCGCATCGACGGCGGCGCGGGCGCCGACGAGGTGCTCATCCAGACCCACGGCTCGATCGGCGGGCTGGGCGTCAGCTACCGCATCGACGTGTCCGACAGCGGCGCGCCGAACGACGGCGCGGATGTGCTGCGCATCCTCGGCACGGCGGACGACGACATCTTCCTCAGCCGGCGCGACTTCGTGGCGTTGCTGCACGGCACACGCGACCAGCTCCGCGACGAGGACCGCCCGGAGAGCTTCGAGCGGATCAACTACGACCGCAGCATCAACGGCCGGCTGATCGTCGAGGGTCTGGACGGGGACGACCTGTTCGTCTCGGACGACAACAGCGCGATCATGACGCTCGACGGCGGTGCGGGCGACGACGAGTTCATCATCGGCCAGGTCTTCGGCGTCGAACCGGTGGCGGGCAACAGCGGCATCGCGCCGGGCGACGGCATCGAGGCGGTGGAGATCACCCGCGGCTGGCTGTCGAACGGGATCAGCTTCCCGACCGTGATCTACGGCGGCGACGGCGACGACCGCTTCACCGTCTATTCCAACCGCGCGCTCCTGCGGCTCGAGGGCGAGGACGGCAACGACATCTTCACCGTGCGCTCCTTCGTGCGGGTGGCGGATGCGAGCTCGACGGGCGAGTTCCGCACCGAGATCGCCACCGGGGGCGGCGACAACCTCGTGCAGTACGCCTCGAACGCGCCGGTCGACATCGACGGCGGCGCGGGCTTCGACACGCTGGTGGTGTTGGGCGCCGAGTTCGACGACGATTACGTCATCACCGAGGAGGGGGTCTTCGGCGCGGGCCGGGCGATCCGCATCTCCGGCGGGATCGAGGCGATCGAGGTCGATGGCCTCGAGGGCGACGACACCTTCACCGTGCTCTCCACGCCTGCGGGCGCGGTGGTGACGCTGGTCGGCGGCCTCGGCTCCGACAGCTTCAGCGTGGCGGGCGACGTGATGGCGCCGATCGTCGCGCCCGACGTCGATGGCCGATCGTCGGTCATCAACCACAGCGTGACCAGTGGCGATCCGGCCTATGACGCGATCCTCGTGCGCGGCGTCGCGCCCATCGTGGCCGATCCCGTGCAGGGCGCCGTGGTGGTCGATCGCGGGCCGGGTGGCGCCGTGCGCGTGGCCGAGGGCGACCTGATCGGCGACAGCTACACCATCATGCTGGCTGCGGCGCCCACGGCGGCGGTCCATGTGACCGTGTCGGCGCCGCGTGCCTCGTCCGCTGACCGGGCGCGGCCGGTTCCCGTGGCCAGCGCGCCGGGCGCCGCGCTTGTGGCGGGGGCGGACAACGTCATCACACGCACCGACGGCGGCAGCTTCGTCGCGGACGGCTTCGACACCGCCATGAGCCTGCGCCTGACCGGCGTGCCGCGCCTGGACGGCGTCTATCGCATCGTCTCGGTCAGCGACGGCGCGCTCGTGCTCGAAAACCTGCCCGGCGCGCCGGTGCTCGCGGCCGGGACCGGGCTTGCGGGCGCGACCCTTGCCGGGCTGGAGGCAGGGACGGTCGAGGTCGGCGACGGCACGACCTTCGGCGAGGCGATCGTCCTGACCTTCGACGCGACCAACTGGAACGTGGCGCAGACCGTCTTCGTGCGCGCCATCGAGGATGCCGCGGCCGAGGGGCAGAAGACGGTGTTCATCAGCCATTCTGTCCAGTCGGTCGACGCGGCCTTCGACGCCGTGCAGGTCGAGAATGTCGCGGTCGTGGTGGACGACAACGACCTCGCCGCGCTGGTGATCGAGGAGAGCGGCGAGGGGACGCTCGTGCTCGAGGGGGATGCCGTGACCGGCATCTCCGACAGCTACACCGTGCGGCTGGCGAGGGCGCCGGCGGCGGGCGAGGTGGTCACGGTCGATCTGACGCCGGCGGCGCCGGGCCAGATCGAGCTGTCGGCGACGCGCCTGACCTTCGACGCCTCGAACTGGAACGTGGCGCAGACGGTGACCGTCAGCGCCCCGCGCGACGGGCTGGTCGAGAACCGCCAGCGCATCGGCATCGCCCATGCCGTGTCCTCGACCGGGCCGGTCTACGCCGGCGTCGCCGGGGGCGAGGTGACGGTCACCGTGGTCGATGGCGACAGCGCGGGCGTCCTCGTGCGCGAGACCGATGGCGGAACCCGCGTGGTCGCGCCGGACGCCGATGGCCTCGGCGGGCAGACCGACAGCTACACCATGCGGCTGACCAAGGCGCCGACGGCCGACGTGACGGTGCGCATCGCGACCGACGGGCAGACCCGGCCGCTCGCGGGCGGGCGCGTGATGGCGGATGCCGAGGGCTTCTTCGTCGTCTTCACCCCGGAGAACTGGTTCGAGGAGGTCGAGATCGTCCTCGAGGCCGACCCCGATTACGAGCCCACCGAGGAGGACCGGCTGCTGCGCCGCTTCCCCGCGTCGGATCACCTGACGGCCGGCATCCAGGGACCGCTGATCATCGACGGCGGCGTCGGCACGGCGGACCGGTCGCTGTTGTCGGCCGTGATGCTTCCGACCGAGAGCGATCCCGGCCCGCTGGACGTCGAGATCGACATCGACGAGACCGAGCAGACCGACACGCTGGTGATCTTCAACGACGGCTCGCGCACGGATGACAGCGGGCGGATGACCACCACGACGCTCCCGGACGGGCGCACCGCGATGCTGGTCGATGGGCTCGGCATGGGCTCGGGGACCGTCACGGTCGATGTGAGCAGGGCGCAGGACGGCTCGGAGACCCTGACCTGGGCGCGCGGCATCTCCTTCGTGAACATCGAGATCACCGAGGTCCTTCTCGGCCAGGGCGACGACACCTTCCTGATCGAGGACACGAACCGCTTCTCGGATCGTGTCGGCGCGGCGCCGATCACGGCGGTGCATGGCGGGGGCGGCGACGACACCATCATCATCACCGGCGGAGCCGGGCCGGACTCGCTGCTCGTCGTGTACGGCGACACCGACGCCGAGGGCGCGCGCTACGACTGGCTGGGCGGCACGCCGAACGGCAACGCCATCGCCTTCTCGAACCCCGGAAACGACGTCATCGACGCGAGCGCGCTGGTCCTGCCCGAAGGGGCGACGGTCGGCCTGACCATCTATGGCGGCGCGGGCGACGACAGGATCTTCGGCAGCAGCGCGGGCGACCACATCGCCGGCGGCTCTGGCGACGACGTGATCTTCGGCGGCGCCGGCAACGACCACATCTATGGCGACAACGGGTTCGTCGTGGATCTGGTCACGCAGACGCTGCACGTCCTCGACCGGATCGACCTTTCGCCGGTGAACCGTGCGGCCGACAGCCTGACGCCGGGCGACGACTTCATCGACGCGGGCGAGGGCGACAACATCGTCATCGCCGACCTCGGGCGGATCGACCTCGCGGCGGGCACGCTCCGGCTGGCCACCACCGGCGGCGTGACCGCGGTGCTGGCGACGCAGACCGCGTCCGGCGGCGACGACGTGGTCATCGCCGGCAGCGGCAGCGACATCGTCGTCGGCGGCGCCGGGGCGGACACGATCACCATCGCGGGCGGCGACAACATCGTCCTGGGCGATGCCGGGCGGGTCGTGCTGGCCCCGTCGGGCGCCGCCAGCCACGGCGCCTGGAGCGCGCTTCGGATCGAGACCATCGACCCGACCATCGGCGCGGCGGACACGATCCGCACCGGCGCAGGCGGCGACATCATCCTTGCGGGCGCCGGCGGCGACGACATCGACGCGGGCGACGGCGACAACGTGGTGCTGGGCGATCACGGCTTCGTCAGCTTCGTGAACCCGACCACCGGCGCGGCCGGCGCGCTGGCCGAGATCGCCGTCACCGACCCGACGATGGGCGGCGACGACGTGATCCGCGCGGGCGCGGGCGCCGATATCCTGATCGGCGGCGCCGGGGCGGACCGGATCGAGGCCGGCGCGGGCAACGACCTCGTCTTCGGCGATCACGGGCGCATCTTCGCCCGGCCGGGCGGGGCCATCGACCAGAGCCTCCTGCCGATCCGCGTCTCCGAAGCCGCCAGCCTCTTCGCCTTCGAGTCGATCTTCACCCAGACCAGCCATGCCGGCGGCGACGACGTGATCTTCGGCGGGGATGGCGACGACGTGCTGATCGGCGGCCAGGGCGGCGACACGATCTTCGGCGGCGACGGCGACGACGACATCATCGGCGGCCACAACGTCGCGGGCGGTCACGACGGCGACGACCACCTCGACGGCGGGGCGGGCGACGACGTGATCCTCGGCGACAACGGCACGGTGCTGCGTTCGGACGACGGTCTCAGCCCGCGGGCGCGGGTGCTGGCCGGAACGCTGATCTACGACACGGCGAACACGGCCGACCGGGGCCGCCCGCTCGTGACCGGCGCGGCGCAGGCCATGCCGGGCGGGACGGCGCAGCGCGTCATCCAGGTGCTCGACCACGCCGACGACACCCCCGCGGCGTTCTGGGGCCACGACTACATCGCCGGCGGCGCCGGGAACGACATGATCTTCGGCCAGCTGGGCGACGACGTCATCCAGGGCGACGGGCGGATCGACTTCCTCGTCGAGGGGCGGAGCGACCGGCTCACCGATCCCGACCGCGCGGTCAACGCCTTCCGCGACGCGAACGGCGATCTCGTCGTGCGCGCCTCGCGCGATGCCGAAACCGACGGCGACGACTACATCGAGGGCGGCGGCGGCAACGACGTCATCTTCGGCAACCTCGGTCAGGACGACATCATCGGCGGCTCGTCCTCGCTCTTCGGCCTGACGTCCTATGCCCAGCGGCCCGACGGATCGGACATGATCTTCGGCGGCTCGGGCACGAAGATCGGGCGCAACGACGACGGCTTTGCCGCGGGCTCGCCGCACGCCGCCTCGCCCCACGCCCGCGATGCCGACGTCATCCTCGGCGACAACGGCAACATCTTCCGCCTGGTGGGCGTGAACGGCACGGCGGGGGCGGGCTACCTGGCCTTTGCCCACGACCGGAACAGCGTCTGGGAGACGCGCGGCGACCTGCGCATCGTCGTGCGCGCGGTGGAGTTCCTCGACTACACCCCGGGCGGACCGGCCTTCGGCCAGGCCGGGCCGCTGGGCGACCGCGGCGGCGCCGACGAGATCCACGGCGAGACCGGCGACGACATCATCTACGGCATGACCGGCAACGACGTCCTGTTCGGCGACGCCCATGACGACATCATCGTCGGCGGCTGGGGCCATGACTGGATCTCGGGCGGGACCGGGCGCGACGCGATCCTCGGCGACGACGGGCATGTGTTCACCAGCCGCAACGGGCTGGCCGAGCCGCTGTTCGGCATCGCCGCACTGCCGGCCTCGCAGCTGAACCGCGTGATCTCGACCCCCGGCAACATGCATGTGGCGACGATCAACCCGGCCGGCGCGCTGGCGCGCACCGCGCTCCACATCGTCTACGACGCCAACCCGAACGGCACGGTCGATCCGCTCTTCCGCGCCACGCATGCCGACGACATCATCTTCGGCGGCTGGGACGACGACTGGATCCACGGCGGCTTCGGCGACGACGCCATCCTCGGCGGCGAGGCGCCGGAACTCGGTTACATCCTCACGCTCGAGGACGGGGTTCTCTTCCGCTCCGACTGGCGCCGTCCGTTCAACCCCGGCGACGCGCTGCGCTTCGGCGCCGCCCGCCCCGGAGAGTTCGGCGCCTATGACGAGAACGACCCCTGGCGCCGCGTGGCGGGCCCGAACGGCGAGCCCTTCTTCCTCGACTTCGACGCCCGCGACGGCCGCCCCGTTGCAGGGTCGCCGGGCATCTTCACCGATGGCGCCGACGTGATCTTCGGCGGCTTCGGCAACGACTGGCTGGTGGGCGGAACCGGGCGCGACACCATCTGGGGCGGCTGGGGCGACGACCTCATCAACCTCGACGACGATCTGTCGACGGGGGGCGGCGCCAACCGCTCGCCCGACACGCACCCGAGCTACGAGGATCTGGCCTTCGGCGGTGCGGGGCGCGACATCCTGATCGCCAACACCGGCGGCGACCGGCTGATCGACTGGGCGGGCGAGTTCAACAGCTACATCGTGCCCTTCGCCCCCTTCGGTCTCGCCACGGTCAGCCGTTCGCCGAGCCCGCAGATCATGGCGTTCCTGATGGAGCTGGGACTGAGCCAGGGTGCGAACCTGACCCGGGGCGCCGATCTCGGCGGCGATCCGGCGCGGCGCGGCGAGCCCTTCGGCGACCTGGGCCTCGTGACGCAGCGCGACGCGGCGTGGCGCCAGCAGACCGGCGCGCCGGCCGATCCGCAGCCGGGCAACGTGGCCGGCGGCGCCCGGGACGTGCTC
>RECW01000225.1 GCA_007693835.1 Paracoccaceae bacterium
CTCGCGCCGGCGCGGCCGCTCGCGTGGCTCGGGGCGCACGAGCGGCGGATGCGCGCGCAGGGGGCGGCCGCGGTCGCGCTGCTCGCGGCGGCGGCGCTGATCGCCTGGCGGGGCGCGTCGATGGCGGCGGGGTTCGCGATGATGGGCGCGCTGCTCCTCGGCGCGGCGCTGCTCTTGCCCGTGCTCCTCGGCGCGGCGCTGCGATGGGCGGCGGCGCGGGCGCGCGGACCGATCCTCGGCTGGGCTCTGGCCGACGCGCGCGCGGGCCTCTCGGGGCTCTCCCTCGCGCTGATGGCGCTGATGCTGGCGCTGTCGGCCAACATCGGCGTGGGCGCCATGGTCGGCGGTTTTCGCCTGACCTTCGAGACGTGGCTCGACCAGCGCCTCGCCGCCGACTTCTACCTCCGGGCGCCGCCCGAGCAGGTCGCGGCGCTAGAGGCGGCGGCGGCGGCCGACCCCGGCGTCCGCGCCCTGTTGCCGAGCCGATCCGTCGAGATGCGCGTCGACGGCTGGCCGGTCGAGGCGCAGGGGCTGCCGCCCGCCCCGCTTTTCCGCGAGACGTGGCCGCTGATCGCCGCCCTGCCCGACGCGTGGGACCTCGTGGCGGCGGGGGAAGGCGCGCTGGTCAGCGAACAGCTCGCGCGGCGCCTCGGCGTCGGCCCGGGCGACCGTTTCGCCGCGCCGGCGGCGGAAGGGCCATGGACGCTGACCGTCGCGGGCGTCTATCCCGACTACGGCAATCCGAAGGGCCAGATCGTCGTCGACCACGCCGCCCACCTGGCGCAGTTCCCCGAGGCGCGCGCCGGATCCTTCCATCTTCTCGCCGACGCCGCGGCGGCCGAGCGGCTCGCCGCGCTGCCGGAGGTCGAGATGATCGATCAGGCGGGGGTCAAGGCGTTCTCGCTCGGCCTCTTCGAGCGCACCTTCGCGGTGACGGCGGCGCTGAACGTGCTGACGCTGGCGGTGGCGGCGGTGGCGCTGCTGGCGAGCCTCGCGGCGCTGGCCGACATGCGGCTGCCGCAGCTCGCGCCGCTCTGGGCCATGGGCGTGACGCGGGCGCGGCTCGCGCGGCTGGAGATGGCGAAGATCCTCGGCCTCGCCCTCGCCACCGCGCTGCTGGCGATCCCCTTCGGCATGGCGCTCGCGTGGGCGCTGGTCGCGGTGGTGAACGTGCAGGCCTTCGGCTGGCGCCTGCCGCTCCACGCCTTTCCCGGCGAGTGGCTGCGGCTGATCGCGCTGGCCCTCGCCGCGGCGGGGCTGGCGGCGCTCTGGCCGATCCGCCGGCTCGCGCGCACGCCGCCCGCGGCGCTCGCGCAGGCGCTGGCGCAGGATCGCTGACGCGCGGGCCCCCGCCCTGCTGGACTCGACGGTCTAGCCGGCGTCCAGCCTGCTCAGCGCCAGTTTCGCGGTCGCGAAGTCCTCGAGCGACGCGCCGACCGACTTGAACAGCGTGATCGCCCCGGGGTCCGTGCGGCCCTGCTGCGCACCCGAGCAGAGCTCGAACAGATCGGCGCGAATAGCCTCCGGAGAGAACGCGCCTTCGCGGGCCGCCTGCAGCAGATCGCCCGCTTCGCCGAGCGCGCCGGCGCGGGTGTCCACGAACACCGCGGCGCGCGCCACCGCCGCGGCGTCGGTCTCGCGCATGTCGGGCCGGAAGGCGCCCACGAGATCGAGATGGACGCCGGGCCGCAGCCATGCGCCGCGGATCAGCGGGTCGGCCGAGAGAGTCGCGCAGGAGATCACGTCGGCGACCGCCGCGCCTTCCTCCAGCCCGACCGGACGCGCCGCGAATCCGCGGGCCTGCGCCCACGCCGCGACCGCCGCCGCCGCTTCGGACCGACGCGCCCAGACCAGCACGCGGCGGATCGGGCGGACGGTCGCGTGCGCCTCGATCAGCGCGGTGGAGAGACGCCCCGCCCCCACGACCATCAGAGTCGCCGCGTCCGCCCGCGCCAGATGGCGCGCGGCGAGGGCCGAGGCGGCGGCGGTGCGCCGCGCCGTCAGTTCGCCCCCGTCGAGCATGGCGACCCATGCGCCGGTCTCGGCGTCGGCGACCATCACCTGCCCCTGCACCGCCGGCAGGCCGCGCGCCGCGTTCCCCGGCGCCACCTGAACCAGCTTCACCACCAGCAAGCCCGAGCGGTCCCAAGCCGGCATCAGCAGCAGCGTGCGCTCGGGCTCGCCGTCGACGGCGACGCCGTGATGGGCGCGCGGCGGCGCGACGCAGCCCTCCGGCCCGGCGGCGAAAGCCGCCGACAGGGCGTCGACCAGCGCGGGATAGGGCGTGGCGGCGGCGACGGCTTCGGCGGAGACGATACGCATGACCGTCATGCTACCGGGATGCGGCGCAGGCGTCGAGAAGATGCTCCCCCGAAGGCCCGACGCGCGCTTGTCAGCGCGACGCCGCCGGCATAGGGTCCGCCGCGCGTTGGGGCGTAGCCAAGCGGTAAGGCAGCGGTTTTTGGTACCGCCATGCGGAGGTTCGAATCCTCCCGCCCCAGCCATGGGGTCTGAACCCGAAGGCGGTCGCGCCCGACAACCGCAAGGCCGCGGTGATCAGGGCCGACCGCCACAAGCCGGGGATCAACCGCACTTATGCCGAGTGCGCCGCCTATTACGGGACCGTCGTCCTGCCGGCGCGCCCGTACAAGCCGCGCGACAGGGCCAAGGTCGAGGTGGCGGTCCAGGTCGCCGAGCGCTGGATCGTCGCGCTGAAAGCGCGACTCTGGCGCGACGCGCGGCTGCGCAACCGGCGCTTCTTCAGCCTCGCCGAACCGAACGGCGCGAGCCGCGCCGACCTCTTCGCCAGCCTCGACCGACCGCATCTGCGCCCGCCGCCGGAGACGCCCTACGTCTTCGCGCGCTGGAAGCGTTGCAAGGTCGCCCCCGACTATCACGTGGAGATCGAGGGCTCGTACTATTCCGTGCCCTTCGGCCTGATCCGCGAGACCGTCGACGTCCGCGTCGCCGGGCGCACCCCTCCAAGCGCACTGGCGCGGTCTTCCACCGCGGCCGCCGCGTCGCGA
>RECW01000108.1 GCA_007693835.1 Paracoccaceae bacterium
GTCGACGACCGCACCATCGACAGCCACATCAAGCGCATCCGCAAGAAGTTCCGCGCCGTCGACCCGGAGTTCTCCTCGATCGAGACGCTCTACGGCGTCGGCTATCGCTTCAAGGAGGCTTGAGGCCTCGGTCCTGGGCCGTCGGCGGAGGGGCAGGTGATGCGCGACACGCTCGACCACCACCCCGCGCCGGAGGCCGAGAGCCCGCCGCGGCGGCGCTGGCGGCTCTCGCCCGGCGCGTCGCTCATGCGGCGCATCGCGTTCATCAACGCGCTCGGGCTCGGGCTGCTGGTGGGCGGCGTGCTCTATCTCAACCAGTTCCGCGAAGGCCTGATCGACCTGCGCGCCGAGGCGCTGCGGACCCAGGGCGAGATCATCGCCATCGCGGTCGCCGAGGCGGCAGGGACGCGCGGCGACATGCTGGGCTTCGACCCCGTGCGCGCGAATCTGGTGCTGCGCCGTCTCGCCCAGCCCGCCGGCGTGCGCGCGCGCATCTTCGACCGCTCGGGGCGGCTGACGGGCGACACGCGCAGCTTCGGGGCCGCCGCCGCGCCCATCGAGGCCACGCCGCTGCCGCCGCCGAACGGGGGCCGGCCGCGCATCGAGTGGCTCGGGTGGCTCGAGTCGCGTTACGACGCGCTGGTGGGGCTGCTGAGCCCGCGACCCGAGACCTATCGCGAGACGCCCTTCGCCGGCGTCTCCACCGAGGCGGAGGTCTACGCCGCGCTGAAGGGCGAGCCCGCGACGGCGGTGCGGATGAACTCGGGCGGCGAGCTGATCGTCTCCGTCGCCATCCCGATCCAGCGGTTCAAGGCGGTCTTCGGCGCGCTGGTGCTGTCCACCGAAGGCGGCGACATCGACGCCATCGTGCGCGCCGAGCGCATCGCGATCCTGCGCGTCTTCTTCGTGGCGCTGGCCGTGTCGGTGTTCCTGTCGGCCCTGCTCGCCGCCGGCATCGCGCGCCCGCTGCGGCGGCTCGCCGAGGCGGCGCGGCGGAGCGGGGCGCTCGGGCGCGGCCCCATCGACCCGTCGCGAATCGACTTCCCCGACCTGACCCACCGCGCCGACGAGATCGGGCGTCTCTCGGGCGCGCTGCGGCGGATGACGGCGGCGCTCTATGGTCGGATCGACGCCATCGAGCGGTTCGCGGCCGATGTCGCGCACGAGATCAAGAACCCGCTCACGTCCCTGCGTTCCGCGGTCGAGACGCTGCGCCGCGCGCGCACGCCGGAGATGCAGGAGAAGCTGCTGCTGGTGATCGAGCACGACGTGCGCCGCCTCGACCGGCTGGTGACCGACATCTCCAACGCCTCGCGCCTCGACGCCGAGCTGGTGCGCGAGGCGATGGCCCCGGTCGATCTCGTGCGTCTCGCCGAGGCGGTTTCGGGCGTCTCGGAGGGGCGCGCCGAGGCAAGGCGGGCGCGGGTGGTGGTGAGCGCCGAAGAGCCTGAAATCTGGGTCCAGGGTCTGGAGTCGCGACTCGGGCAGGTGATCCGCAATCTGGTCGACAACGCGCTGTCGTTCTCGCCGCCGGGCGGCACGGTGACGATCCGCGTCGGCCGCGCGGCCGACGGGGCCGCGACCGTGGATGTCGAGGACGAAGGCCCCGGCGTGCCCGAGGACAAGCTCGAGGCGATCTTCGAGCGGTTCTGGACGGAGCGGCCCGAGACCGAGAGTTTCGGCGACCACTCCGGCCTCGGTCTGTCGATATCGCGCCAGATCGTCGAGGCCCACGGCGGCGCGCTGAACGCCGGCAACATCGGCCGCCCGCCGCGCGGCGCGCGCTTCACGGCGCGTTTTCCGCCGTGAGCGCGCCGGCGCGCGAGATCCTCCACGCCTCCGCCGTCGCCCTTGAGGGGCGCGCGCTGCTGATCCTCGGCGCGCCGGGCGCCGGCAAGTCGACGCTGGCGCTCGGCATGATCGCGCTCGGGGCGACGCTGGTCGCGGACGACCGGACGACGCTGGAGGCGACGGCGGACGGGGTGTCGGCGGCGCCTGCGCAGGGCCTCGAAGGGCTGATAGAGGCCCGCGGCGTCGGCCTCCTGCGGTTGCCCCATCTCGCGCGGGCGCCCGTGGCGTGCGCGCTCGATCTCGACCGGGAGGAAGTCGAGCGGCTGCCGCCGCGGCGCAATCTCCTGTTGCTCGGCTGGTCAATTCCGCTCAGTTTGCGGCCTCCGCGGGTCGATCCGGCGGCCATGGCGGCGTTGCTCCGCCATGGTCCGCCGGTCGATCCCGAAGCCCCGGTCTCGGGCCCAAGGAGCTGAGTGTGACCGCGCCGCCCGACCCTGCGCTCGATCTCGCCATCGTCACCGGCCTCGCCGGCGCGGGTCGGACCACGGCGATCCGCGCGCTGGAGGACGCGGGGTGGGAGGCGGTGGACAACCTGCCGCTCGCGCTGCTGCCCCGGCTCGCGGAGGCGGGCGGCGACCGGCCGCTTGCCGTGGGTATCGACAGCCGCACGCGCGGCTTCTCGGCGGAGGCGGTCATCGAGACGGTCGCCGCCCTGCGCGACGGGGCCCTGGTCGCGCCGACGCTGGTGTTTCTCGACTGCGCCGACGAAGCGCTGATCGCGCGTTTCGCCGAGACGCGCCGCCGCCACCCCATGGCCGGGGTCGACGACGCGGCGCAGGGTGTCGCGCGCGAGCGCGCCGTCCTCTCGGCGCTGCGCGAACGCGCCGATCTGGTGATCGACACCACCGACCTCTCGCCCCACGCGCTCAAGGCGCGCGTGCAGCAGGAGCTCGCCCGGCCCGGCGCGCCGGGGCTGACGGTCTCGATCCAGTCCTTCGCCTTCAAGCGCGGCGCCCCGCGCGAGGCCGAGATGGTCATGGACCTGCGGTTCCTGCGCAATCCGCACTGGGCGCCCGACCTGCGCCCGCGCGACGGCCGCGACGCGGCGGTGGCGGCCTATGTGGCGGAAGACCCGCTGTTCGGCGCCTTCTTCGCGCGACTGGCCGAGATGGTTCTGATGCTGTTGCCCGCCTACAAGCAGGAGGGTAAGGCGTATTTCGGCATCGGCTTGGGGTGCACGGGCGGCAGACACCGCTCGGTCGCCACGGCCGAGGCGCTCGCGGCCCGGCTTCGGGCGGAGGGGTGGCGCGTGACGCTCAGGCACCGGGAGCTCGAACGGATGCGCGGCGAGCGGGAAGGCGGCGGCCGATGATCGGCCTCGTGATCGTGGCCCACGGCGGCCTCGCGTCGGAACTGCTGGCGGCGACGGAGCACGTCGTCGGCCCCCAGGCGCGCGCCGTCGCCGTTTCGACCGGCCCTGCGGACGACCTCCGCGCCAAGCAGGCCGAGATCAACGACGCCGTGGCGACCGTGGACGAAGGCGACGGCGTGGTGCTGGTGACCGACATGTTCGGCGGCACGCCCTGCAACCTCGCCATCGGGGCCATGGGCGCCGACACGGTCGAAGTGGTCTACGGCGCCAACCTGCCGATGCTCGTCAAGCTCGCCAAGATGCGCGACAAGCCGGTGGCCGAGGCGATCGACGCGGCCCTCGGCGCCGGGCGGAAGTACATCGACGCCGCACGGCGCATGCTGTCGACCTGAGGCGGTCGGAGCGCGCCTGCGATGACCGCCACGCGTCTCACCCGCCGGCTGCTGATCGTCAACCGCAAGGGCCTGCACGCCCGCGCGTCGGCGAAGTTCGTCGAGACCGTGGAGCGCTTCGACGCCGCCGCGGCCGTCTCGCGTGACGGGCTGACGGTGGAGGGCGGGTCGATCATGGGCCTGCTGATGCTCGCCGCCGCCCAGGGCGCAGAGATCGACGTCGAGACTCGCGGGCGCGAGGCCGAGGCGCTGCTCGACGCGCTGAGCGCCCTTGTGGCCGGCCGATTCGGCGAGGAAACCTGAGGCGCGCCCTGTTCGCTCAGCGGTGGGCGAAGTCCCAGTAGAGCGCCCGCGCCTGCGCGAAGAACGGTCCGGGGTCGAACCGGCGGTCGTCGAAGGCGACGATCGGCAGCACCTTGCCCATGTTGCCGGTCGAGAAGATCTCGTCGGCCGCGCGGAAGTCCGCCACGGTCAGCGTCCGCTCCTCCACCCGGACGCCGGCTGCGCGGAGCAGCGCGACGACGCGCTGGCGCGTGACGCCGTTCAGGAACGTGCCGTTCGGGGCCGGCGTCGCGACCACGCCGTCCTTCGCCATGAAGACGTTGGCCGTCGCCAGTTCCGCGACGTTGCCGAGCGCGTCGCAGACCAGCGCGTTGTCGAAGCCCTTCTCCATCGCCTCGCGCAGCATGCGGGCGTTGTTGGGGTAGAGGCAGGCGGCCTTGGCGTTGACCGGCATGCAGTCGAGCGTCGGGCGGCGGAACCGGGTGGTGGTCAGGGTGAAGCCGGTCGGCGCCGGCATCGGCGCGAGCCAGACGGCCATGTGGAACCGCGTGCTCTCGGGGTCGGGCAGCACGGCGCGAGCGTCGCCGCGCTCGGCGGCGTAGGTCGGGCGGATGTAGAGCGCGGCGCCCGGCGGGAACTTCGCGACGCCTTCCCGCGCCAGCTCGACGATCTCCCCCGCCGCCAGCGTCGGCTTGAGCCCGAGCGCCAGCGCGCTGTCGTTCACCCGCGCGCAATGGGCGTCGAGGTCGGGCGTCACGCCTTCGAAGGCGCGCGCTCCGTCGAAGACCGTCGAGCCGAGCCAGGCGGCGTGGCTGCGCGCGGTGCAGACGGGCGCGTCGCCCTCGATCCAGCGCCCGTCGATCCAGGTCCAGGTGTCGGTCACGGCGCGCCTTCCCGTCGTCGCCTCATCCAGCGGCGCCACCATACCCCGCGGCGGAGCGAGCGAAAGGCGGATCAGTAATCCCGCCGCCAGTTCACCCCGACGCTCGCGCCGCTGTCGGGGCCGACTTCGGTGTCGACGACGATGTCGTCGAACACCTGGACTTCGACCACGACTCGCGCCGACCCGCCGTCGAGCGGCTGTTTGGCGCCGACGAAGACGCCGTCCGCCACCGTCCGCCCGACCGTGACCTCGAGTTCGCCGTCGTCGTCGCTGAACATCACCGTGTCGACGCCAAGCGTCGAGCGCAGCGCGTCGAGCGGCCCGCCGGACCCGTCGAGAAGGATGGCGAGGCCGAGCGCGATCTGGATCGCCTGCGCCTGCGTCAGAGACTGCTGCGAGGCGCCGAACAGCACGCGCGGCAGAACCTCGTCCTCCGGCAGCGGCGGTTCCGATTCGAAACCGACCTCAGGCGCCGAGGCGAATCCCCGCACGACGACGCCTCCGCGCACGCCCTCGTTCTCGCGGATCAGCGCGATGTCGAGCGACGGGTCGAGGTCGCCCGTGAAGCTGACGAGACCGCGTTCGAGCGCGAAGGGGAAACCCACCAGCAGCAGTTGGCCCCGGATGCGCTCGACGACGCCGGTCACCTGAGGGTCCGCAGCGGTGCCGCGGACCGCGAGGTCGACGCGCCACTCGCTCTCAAGCCCGCGCCCGCGCGCGTAGATTTGGCCCGGACCCTCGACCCGGACGTCGAGAGTGACGCCGGCGCCCGGACCCGGTCGCGGCTCCTGCGGCTCTTCCCCGCGGATGCGGACAGGGCCGAGGTCTGGCAGGGAGGGAGGGGTGGCGTTGACGAGGCGGATCTCGGCGCGGTCGACGCGCACCGTTCCCGTGATCGCAGGCCCCGCCAGCGGCCCTTCGGCGCGGATGTCGAGCGACAGGGCGGCCGTGGCGTCGTCGCGGCGCACGAGGACCGCGTCGCGGGTCTGGATCCGGCCGGAGACGGCGCCGTCCGCCAGCGCGACGCGACCGGTCACCGGCGCGCCCGCGCCGTCGTCGGCCGAGAGCATGAGCGCCAGCGCGCCGTCGGCTTCGATGTCCGACTCGACCGTGAGGTTCTGGAGGATCGTGCCGGTTTCAAGATTCTGATACTGGCCGTTGCGCAGCCAGATCTCGCCCGAAGCCGACGGCGCGGCCAGCGGGCCGGACAGCGCGATGTCGATCGTCGCGTCGCCGTCGAGCACGTGGTCGGCGGCCGGAACCACGGACCAGATGTCGCCGATGCGCCCCGCCCAGCGGAGCCGCCCGTCGATCTCGGCTCTCGCCGGCACGGCGGGCAGGGGGCCGCCGGTCGGGCGCAGCGGCAGCGCCGCCTCCAGCCGCACCGGCTGGTCGAACGGCCCTGCCAGCGAGACGTCCACCGCGGCGCGGGTTCCGTTCCATCGCGCCTCCCCGTCTAGCCTGAGCGAGGATCGACCCAGATCGACGCCGGAGGGCCTCAGATCGCGCCCTGTCAGCGTCGCGCGCCCGCGCGCCGAGCCCGGGCGGGTGTCGAGCGCCGCCTCGACCCGGATCGCGCCGGCGTCGAGCGGCGCGTCGGCGAAGGCCGCCAGCGCAGCGGCGTCGGGCAGATCCAGAACGAGGTCGGCCTCCATCCCGTTCGGGTGGAGCGCGGCGGCGCCTGTCAGCCCGCCGCCGGGAATCTCCAGATCGAGCCTTGAGACGCGGATGCTGTCGCCGGCCTCGATCCGGGCCGGCCGGCGCAGCGCCGCGCGCGCCGCGCCGAGCGACGCCTCCAGCCGCGCGACGTCGGCGGTGACGGCCGCCGGGTCGGCGAGGTTCGCCGTGGCGCGCAGCGCGGCGACGAGCGGCTCGCCGCCCGCCGCGCCGTCCGCGTCGAGCGCGAGCGCCAGCGCCGAGCGTCGGCCCGAGGCCGTGGCGCCGAGCCGCGACAGGGTCGCCGCGCCGAGATCGGAGGCGCCGAGCGACGCGCGGAGATCGAGGGCGGGGTCCTCGCCCAGAGCGTCCTCCACCGTCGCGGCGGCGTCCAGAGCCCCGAGGCGCATGGCGCCCAGCCGCGCCGGCGCGGCGGCGAGCGCAGCCGTCGCCGTCGCGCCGGCCGCGCCCTGCGCGAGGGCGGCGTCGAGCGTCACGCTCTCGGTCCGCGCGTCGCCGGCCGCGACCGTCGCGAGGCGCGCCGAGACGCGGCCCTCCGGGCCCGCCGCCCCGAGCGTCGCGGCGCCGTCGGCGTCGAGCCGCGCGACGGTGGCGCCGGCCGCGGCGATCTGCTCGGCGACCACCGTCGCCTCGGCGGCGAGGGCGGCGAAGAGGTCGCGCGCGGTCGCCTCCGCCGTCAGCCGGGCGACGCGCGCCTCGGCGGCGGGATAGGCCACGTCCTCCGCCGTGAGCGACGCCTCCGCCGCGCCCGCCCCCGTCAGGTCGCGCGCCGAAACCGCGCCGGAGAGCCGTGCGACGGTCGCGCCAAAACCCTCGATGGCCGACGCGCTGAGCGTCGCCTCGGCGCTCACGCCGTCGGCCGCCCGCGCGCGGCCGTCGAGCGCGAGCGCGGCGACCGACACGCCGGGGGCGGCGAGGCCGTCGACCGTCAGCGACGCGTCGCCTTCCGGCGCGCGCAGCACGTCGCGCAGGTCGGCGACGAGGGCGAAGCGGTCCAGGCGCGCGTCGAAGCCTTCGACGTCCTCGCCAGAGACATCCACGGTCGCGGCCTGCGCCCCGTCGGCGGAGGTCAGCGCCACGCGTCCCGCGGCCGAGCCCGTCAGCGTCAAGCCCGCCTCCGCGCCCAGCGCGCCGAGATCGCCGAGCCGCAGGTCGAGCGTTCCGTCCGCCAGCAGCGTCTCGACGTCGAGCGTCAGCGCGCCCGCCGCTTCGGCGCCGAGGGCGGCGACCGCCAGATTCTCCAGTGCGAGCGTCGGCTGTGCGAAGCGGAAGTCGGCGCCGGCCGTCGCGGCGCCGAACCGCCCGCCGTTCGCGGCGAGATCGACGCGGCCGGCGGGCGCCTCGCCGAGCGTGACCGCGTGCGTCAGGGTCGCGTCGCCGTAGGGCTCGCCGTCGAAGACGAAGGCCTCCAGCGTCAGCGCGCCCGACAGCGCGAGGGCCGAGAGCGCCCCGGTCGCGCGACCCTCGGCCCCGACCGCGCCCGCGGCGTCGACGTCGTAGGCCGCCGCCAGCGGCGCCAGCGCCGGAACCCGGGCGGCGTAGGTGAGCGCCGCGTCGTCGCCCGCGAGGTCAGCCGCGCCGCTCGCCTCCGCCGACAGGAGCGGCGAGTCGAGCCGGAAGGCCGTCAGCGTGACCACTCCGCCGTCGAAGGCCGCGTCGAGGGCGAGGGTCGCCCGCCCGACGGTCTCCGGCGCCAGCCGGTCGAGCCGGAGCCCGTCGGCGAAGCCCTCGGCGCTGAGAGAGACGGCGGCGCCGGCGACCGTCGCGCGCGCCTCGAACGCGGCCTCGGCGACGTCGACCGGCGCTGTGCGCAGATCGGCGAGCGTCAGCGCCCCCGCCGCGCTCAGCGCGTCGAGCGGCCCCGACACGGCGCCGTCGAAGCCCACCCGCGCGAAATCGACGCCCTCGACCAGCGCGGCGAGCGGCGGCAGCGCCTCGGCCGCCACGGTGAAGTCCGCGACCGACGCCTCCCGGTCGAACGTCCCGTCGGCCGCGAGTGTGAGCGCCGGCGCGGAAAGCCGCGCCGCCTCGATCCGCACCAGCCCGTCGGCGTCCTCGCGCGCGCGGGCGACCAGCCGCGCTTCGGGCGCGAAGGCGGCGCGCGCCGCCGGCGGCAGGGCCGGGCCCGGCCGGGCCGAGACGTCGACGTCGAGCGCGAAGGGCCGGCCGAGCGCGAGGGTCGCCCGACCCTCGGCCGCCAGCGCGTCGCGCGCCTCCGCCGCGAAGACCAGCGCCCAGTCCGTCAGGGGGCCGGCGGCGTCGACCGTCAGGCGCACGTCGGTCTCGGGGGGCAGGCCGGCCAGCGCCGCCACGAGGCCGCCGGGGCCTTCCTCGGCCGTCAGGTCCAGCCGCAGGGCGTCGGCGCCGAAGTCGCGCAGGTAGTCGAGCGCGATGCGCCCCTCCACGGCGTCGATGCGGTCGAGCGTCAGCCGGGCCGCCTGCTCGTCGCCGGCGTCGCGCGCCGCGCCGGTCGCGTCGAAGCGGACGCTCTCGGGGCCGAGCACGCCCGCCGCCACAAGGACGTCCGTCGCCTCGATCGAATCGATCAGCGTCGTGATCGGGGCGCGGGGCCACTCGAAGGGCGCGCGGGGCTCGGGAACGGCGTCCTCCGCGAGTTCGACGCCGGTCTCGCCGGGGCGGCGCAGCACGCGCACGCCGCGGGCGGTGAGCCGGTTGATCTGGAGTTCGCCGCGCAGGATGCGCGTCGGGCTCCACGACAGGCCGAGCGCGTCCGCCTCGAACCAGACGCCCGCGGCGTCGGCGATACGGACGTCGGTGAGTTCGGTGAGGCCGTCCTGCGGCTCGGTCACGCGGCCCGCGGTGATCTCGAAGCCGCCCGGCGTGCTGATCTGGCGCAGCGCGAACTGCACCAGCGAATTGCGGAGGCCCAGCAGCGAGATCTGCGCCTCGGCGGGGGTCGCGATCAACACCAGCGCGAAAACCGGGGTCAGCAGCAGCCGGGCCATCAGAACGCCTGCCCGATGGAGAGGTAGACCTGGAACGCGTCGTCGCCGGAGCGCCGGTCGAGCGGCACGCCGACGTCGACGCGGATCGGCCCCACCGGCGAGAAGTACCGCGCGCCGAGGCCGGCCGCGACCTGCATCCCGTCGCCGAACGAGGGGTAGAGCTCCTCGCTGACCGCGCCGCCCTCGACGAAGGCCGCCGCGCCGAAATCGCCGAACAGCCGCGCGCGCAGCTCTCCGCCGACTTCGAGCACCGAAAGGCCGCCGGTCGGGTCGTTGTCGCTGTCGCGCGGGCCGATGGAGCGCTCGGCGTAGCCGCGGACCGACCCGCCGCCGCCGGAATAGAAGCGTCGGCCGGCGGGCACGTCGGACACGTCCTCGTTCAGGATCGTGCCGAAACGCGTCCGGCCGGCCAGCACGTAGCGCCGCCGGCTGTCGAGCGCGTAGTAGGCCGTCCCGACCGCTTCGAGCCGCGTGAACAGGGCCGTGTCGCCCGCGTCGCTGCGCGAGACGAACGGAATCGCGTCGAGGCGCAGGCGGGCGCCCCGGGTGGGGTTCAGCTGTTCGTCGCTGCCGTCGTAGTTCGCGTAGGCCGGCAGGCCGGCGAGCACGAACACGTCCGTTTCGCCCTGTGCGCGGGTCTCGGTCACTTCGAGCAGCCCGCCTGCGCCCACGTCCCAGCGGTCGCTCAACCGGCGCTCGACGCCCGCGCCGAGGGTGGCGGCGGTCTCGTCGAAAGCGTCGCTCTCGATGTTGCGCAGGCCGAGGCCCGCGACGAAGTCCTGCCCCGGCCTCAGAAACTGCGGCACGCGATAGCGCGCCTCGGCGCGCTGCTCCTCGAGGCCGACGAGCGCGGAAAGCTCCAGCGTCTCGCCCGCGCCGAACAGGTTGCGATGCTCCCAGCCGGCGCGAACGGCGGGGCCCGTGTCGGAGTTCCAGCGCACGCCGGCGGTGATGGTGCGGGGCGGTCCTTCCTGCGCCGTCACGACGACCGGCGCCGCCGCGCCGTCGGCGGGCGGCTCCTCCGGCGGACGGACGGTGACCGAGCGGAACAGCCGCGTCTCGGAGAGGGCGCGCTGGAACGCGGCGGCGTCGTCGGCGTTCCACGTCGCCCCCTGCTCGAAGGTGACGTAGGTCGCGAGATGGTCGGCCGAGACGCTCTCAAGCCCCTCGAAGGAGAGTTCGCCGAAGCGCACGAAGGGGCCGGCGTCGAAGCGGCTGTCGACTTCGAGCTCCGCGCGCTCCATGTCCGCCACCGCCTCGCGCCCGAGCAGCCGCGCATACGGCCGCCCGTCGCGCCGCAACGCGGAGACGGCCCCCGCCTCCGCCCCGAGGATCGCTTGCGCGGCCGCCCGCCGGCCGACCGGAGAGCCGAAGGCCGCCGGGTCGAGCGACGGCGGATCGACCGGCGCCGCCATGTCGAAAGTGTGCCGGGTCAGGGTGAACGGCCGGCCGGGGTCGACGGTGAAGCGCGCCACGGCGGTCTCGTCGTCGATCCGCTCGACGTCGACCGAGGCGGTGGCCTCGTAGTAGCCGAAGCTCCGCAGCACGCGGCGGGCGGTGTCGATGTCGTCGGTTCCGCGGCGGCGCAGGAAGGCGATGCTCTGCGCCCCGTCCTCCTGCCGCCGGAACAGCCCGAGGCTTTCGCGCAGCAGCGCCTCTGCGCGCTCGTCCGGCGCGCCCTCAAGCTCCACCTCATAGCGGACGGCGGTTTCGGCTTCGGGAAACGTCACGGGGTCGAAGCCGCCGTTGCGCGCGCACCCTGCGCCCAGCGCCACGACCATTGTCGCCGCTGCGCACCGCCGCGCGTTTTCGCCGAGGATCACCTGCGCCTCCCGCGCCAGTCCACCTTCGGTGTTAACGATGCCTGCGCGCGGGTCAACCGCCCGGCCGCCGGTCTCTCAGGTCGCCGGCGCGGCGTAGTCGGCGTCCGACACAGGTTCGAGCCACGTCGCCTGCGACCCGTCGAGCCGCTCCTGCATCGCGAGGTGGACCATCGCGACGTCGGGCGCGGCCCCGTGCCAGTGCTTCTCGCCCGGCGGGATCCAGATGGTGTCGCCCGGCCGGATGACGCGGACCGCCTCTCCCCACGTCTGGAAGCGCCCCACCCCCGACAGCACGTGCAGCGTCTGCCCGAGCGGGTGGGTGTGCCAGTGCGTGCGCGCGCCGGGCGCGAAGGCCACGCGCAGCGCGACCACGCGCGCGGGCTCCGGCGCTTCGATCACCGGGTCCTGCCAGACGTCGCCGGTGAAGTAGTCGGGGCTCGCGCGCCGCGTGGGGCGGGCGCCGGCGGGGTGGAGAATCATCGGCGGGCTCCTGCGAGGGCGGGGTCGGCGTCGTCGAGCGTGGCGAAGAGGTCCGCATGGCGGGCGCGCACCCCCTCGGGGACCGCATCCCGAACGGCGGCGAGCGCATCGGGCGACACGATCTGGCGACCGCAGGCGGCAAGGCCTTGATCGGCCAAGGGAGCGTCCTCGATGCCCTCGCCGCCGGGGGGCGGGGCGGAGAGCGTCTCGATATCTTCTGCGAGTTTGCACCAGTCGTAAAGCTCCCACGCGGTGACGGCGAGCACCACGCCGGCCCCGACCACCGGCACGCTCTGCGGCGCGATCGATGCGGCCGACCGCGCAGCGCCGCGCGCCACGCGTCCGCCCATCCGCGCGGCGACGGCCGCCTTGCGCGCCCCGTAGCCGGCGAGCGCCTGCGCCTGCCGGGCCGCGACCGTGGTGACGCCGACCGCCGCGAAGGCGCCCGACAGCATCGCGTTGAACGCGCCCCACGTCAGCGTCAGCACGTTCGTGACGAGCAGCGCCGCCACCAGCGCCCACGAGACGGTCCGCCGCAGAACCCGCAGCAGCGCCACACTCTCAGCCCTTCGCCATCACGCAGAGCAGTTCGAACATGATGGTGGCGCCGTTCAGCGCGGTGATCCCGGCGTGGTCGAAGGGCGGCGAGACCTCGACCATGTCGGCCCCGCGGATGTCGACGCCCGAGAGCATCCGCACCATGCCCTGCGCCTCGCGCATGGTCAGCCCGCCCGCCTCGGGGGTGCCGGTGCCGGGGGCGTAAGCGGGGTCGAGGCTGTCGATGTCGAACGAGACATAGGTCGGCGCGGCCCCGGCGATCTCCAGCGCCTCCGCCATGCAGGCGCGCCAGCCGCGCGCCTCGACCTCCTCGATCATCATCACGCGCATGCCGCTGTCGTGGCTGAACTTCCACATGGCGGGGTCGTAGAGGCTGCCGCGGATGCCGATCTGCACGACGCGCCTGGGGTCGAGCAGCCCTTCGTCCACCGCGATCTTGAACGGCGCGCCGTGGTGGAACCGCGAGCCCATGTAGTTGTCGCCGGTGTCGCAATGGGCGTCGATGTGGATCATGCCGAGCGGGCGGTCCTTCGCCAGCGCCCGCAGGATCGGCAGGCTGATCGAGTGGTCGCCGCCGCAGGTGAGGGGGCGGACGCCTGCGGCGTGCACGCGGGCGAAGAACGCCTCGATCTCGCCGAGCGCCCCTTCGAGTTCGTAGGGCTTCCTCACCCAGGCGTCGCCGATGTCGGCGATCTTCGCCGACGTGAAGGGCGAGGCGCCGGTGGCCTGGTTCACCCGCCGCATCAGGCTCGACTGGTTGCGCACCTCGCGGGGCCCGTGGCGGGGGCCGGGGCGGTTGGTCACGCCGCCGTCGTAAGGAACCCCGCAGACGCCGATGTCGAGGCCCGCGCCTTCGAACGCCTCCACCCACGGCAGCCGGAAGAAGGTGGCGAGGCCGGTGAAGCGGGGGCGCTGCATCGGGTCGGCGAAGTCGAGGTGTTCGGCGCTCATGGACGGTCTCCGGGCGTTGGGCGGCCTTCCGGCTACCGCGTCGGCCCGCTGCGGTCAAACGCCTCAGCGGTCGGGCAGGGCGAAGATGTTGGCGATGGCGGCCACGCCGTCGCTGTTCTCCACCGGCGTCAGCAGCCGCGCGAAGCCCAGGCCGGAGGCCGCGTCGAACACTCCCCACGCCTTGTCGAGCATCGGTGCGGTCAGCACGTGCACCGGTATGCGGTCCGCGCCCCCTTCGAGGCGGATCGCCGTCATGCCGAGCGCGGTCGACCACGGCCCATGTTCGAGCCGCCCGCGCACGAAGCCGGGCGTCCAGACGCCGCGGAACGGGGTGAGCATGTAGTGCTTGGCCTCGCCGGGCGCGAAGGCGCCGTAGACGGCGACGCGGCTCTCGGAGCCGAAGACGTCGCGGCAGACGCCCTCGGCCGCGCGGGCGTCGGCGTCGTCCATCCCGCCGAGGCGCGCGACGTTGGCGCGTTCGACGAGGTCGTAGACCCCCTGATCGAGGACGGCGGCGTAGCCCATGCGATCCGCTCCCGTGTTGGCGGCGAAGATGGCGGCGGCGCGAAGGCCCGGCAAGGGCGCTCGCCTCCGCCGCGGCGACTGGGCTACCCTGCCGCCAATTCCTTGGGAGAATCCTGCATGGCGGCCTTCGTCCACCTCCGCGTCCGCTCGGTCTATTCGGTGGGGCAGGGGGCGATCCCGCTCGGCGCGCTGCCGGCCCTCTGCGAGCGGGCGGGGACGCCGGCGGTCGCCGTGACCGACGCCAACGCGCTGTTCGGCGCGCTGGAGTTCTCGGAGACCGCCGCGAAGGCGGGCGTGCAGCCGATCCTCGGCCTCTCCCTCGCTCTCGCCTACGCCGCCGCCGAGCGCCCCGACGAGCGGCCCCCAGCGCCGGCCGAAATCGCGCTGCTCGCCCAGAACGAGGCGGGGTGGCTCAACCTGATGAAGCTCGCCTCGATGGTCTATCTCGAATCGGGCGACGGCTGGCGCTGCGTCGCGCCGGAGGCGGTCGAGGCGCATGCCGACGGGCTGATCTGCCTGACCGGCGGGCCGGACGGGCCGCTGGGGCGTCTCGTGCGCGACGGGCGCGCGGCGCAGGCCGAGGCGCTGCTCGACAGGCTCGCCGCCGCCTTTCCCGACCGCCTCTATGTCGAACTCCAGCGCCACGGCGACCCGCGCACCCCGGCCGAGGCCGCCACGGAACCGTTCTTCGTCGAGGCGGCCTACGCCCGCGACCTGCCGCTCGTCGCCACCAACGACGCGCACTTTCCCGACGAAAGCCTGTTCGCCGCCCACGACGCCTTCCTCTGCATCGGCGAAGGAACCTACGTCTCGCAGGAGGACCGCCGCCGCCTGACGCCCGAGCACTGGTTCAAGCCCGCGGGCGCCATGGCCGCGCTCTTCGCCGACCTGCCCGAGGCGATCGAGAGCACCGTCGAGATCGCCCGCCGCTGCGCCTTCCGCCC
>RECW01000237.1 GCA_007693835.1 Paracoccaceae bacterium
GCGGTGAAGGAGGCCGTGCTGCCCTTCGCGCGCTTCCCCGGCGTCGACACGCTGCTCGGCCCCGAGATGCGTTCGACCGGCGAGGTGATGGGGCTCGACCGCGGCTTCGCCCGCGCCTTTCTGAAAAGCCAGCTCGGCGCCGGGGTCGACCTGCCGTCCGGCGGCGTCGCCTTCGTCTCGGTGCGCGACGACGACAAGGCGGCGATTCTCGACGCCGCCCGAAGGCTCGAGCGCCTCGGCTTCCGCATCGTGGCGACCGGCGGCACGCAGGCCTTCCTTGCGCAGAACGGGGTCGCGGCGGCGCGCGTCAACAAGGTGTTCGAGGGGCGGCCGAACATCGTCGACGCTATGAAGAACGGCGAGATCGCCCTCGTCTTCAACACCACCGAAGGCGCGCAGTCGGTCAAGGACAGCGCCGGCATCCGCGCCACGGCGCTGACGATGCGCATTCCCTACTACACCACCGCCGCCGGCGCCGTCGCCGCGGCGCGCGCGATCGAGAATCGTCGCGACGGCGAGATCGAGGTCGCGCCGCTCCAATCCTACGCCGCGCGCAGTTGACCACGCCGCCCGGTTGAACGTCTTCGGCGACGCGCAGCCTGCGCGTGCCAAAGGGTGCGGTAATTTTGTGACAAGATAAGTTAATTGCGAATTTTAAGGTGATATTGGTCGTTTGTGTCCCCAATATGAAAAGCGCCGGGTGCGCGCCGCGCGGGAACCTTTCTCCCGGCCGCGGCGTTGCTCCTGGCGGTGAGCGTGACCCTCGGTTTTGGGGTGATGACGATGGCCAAGGACGCGACGCAGGGAATGCGGCTCGAGGATCTCGGCGCGCAGGAGATCGAGCGGATCGAGGCGTTCCTGTTCTGCATGGGCGGGCCGCCGGTGGAACTGACGGCCGCCGCGCTGTGGCGGGCGTCGCTGTCGGCGCCGCCGCCCCTCGTCGGCGCGCTGCGCTACGCGCCGCGCTGAGCGGCGTTTTCAGCCGCGCAGATCCGCGAAGGCGTCGGCGAGGCGCGAGACGGCCTCCTCGACCGTCGCGCGCGGGCAGGCGAGGTTGAACCGGGCGCGGGTCTCGCCTCCTGGCCCGAAGCTCGGCCCGGCGTTGACGCCGATGCGCGCCCTCTGCGTGATCCGCGCCGCGATCTCATCGGCGCTCAGACCAGTCCCGGCGAAGTCCACCCACGCGAGATAGGTCGCGTCGAGCGCCATCGCGCGCGCGCCGGGGATGGCCTCGGCGACGCCTGCGGCGAAAAGGTCCCGGTTGCGCGCGAGGTAGGGCAAGAGCGCGCCGAGCCAGGGCGCGCCCTCGCGATACGCCGCTTCCGCCGCGAGCATCCCGAACAGGTTGCAACTGGCGCCGTGGGTCGCGTTGGCCGCGGCGCGGTAGCGTCGGCGCAAATCGGCGTCGGCGATGATGACTTCCGCCGTCTGCCCGCCGGCAAGGTTGAATGTCTTGGAGGGGGCGGCGCAGGTGATCAGGCGGTCGGCGATCTCGGGCGCGGCGATCGCGGTGGGCGTGTGGCGCGCGCCGTCGAAAACGAGGTCGTGCCAGACTTCATCCGACACGAGGATCAGGCCGCGCTCGGCGCAGAACGCAGCGAGCGCGCGCAACTCGTCGGGCCGCCAGACCGTGCCGCCGGGGTTGTGCGGGCTGCACAGGAACACGACGCGCGCGTCGGCCGGCAGCGTGTCGGCGAGACGGTCGACGTCCATCGCATAGCGCCCCTGGGTCTCGACCAGCGGACACTCGACCGGGCGACGACCGGCGAACCGGATCATCGCGGCGAACATGTGGTAGACCGGCGGGAAGATCACGACGCCCTCGCCGGGCTCCGCGAAGGCCTGCGCGGCGATGCCGAGCGCGGCGCAGACGCCGGCGGACGGCGTGATCCAGTCCGGGTCCACCGCCCAGCCGTGCCGCGCGCCCATCCAGTCGACGATCGACGCGCGCCAGCCCGCGTCGTCGCCGTAGTAGCCGAGCACGCCGTGCTCGATGGCGCGGGCGAGGCGGGCGCGCACCGGCTCGGGCGCGGCGAACTCCATGTCCGCGACCCACATCGGGATGCCGTCCGGCGCCGTGACGCCGGTGCGGGCGGCCATCATGTCGTACTTGGCGGCGTGCGTGCCGCGCCGGTCGATCACGCGGTCGAAGTCGAAGGTCATGCAGGTCTCCGGATAACGCGGATCGCGGGCGTCAGGCGGCGGCGCGGTGGAAGCGCCCGCGCGCCGCCGCCGTCTCGCGGAGCAGGGCGGGCGGGTCGAACCGCGGCCCGAACCGCGCCGCCAGCGCCTCGGCGCGCCTGACCGCGGCCGCCGCGCCGATGCGGTCGAGCCAGCCGAACGGCCCGCCCGACCACGGCGCGAAGCCCCAGCCGAGCACCGCGCCGACGTCGCCCTGCCGCGGGTCCTCGAGCACGCCCTGCTCGAGCGCCCGCACCGCCTCCAGCGCCTGCACGAGCATCAGCCGGTCCTGCGCCTCGGCGACCGGCGGCTGCGTCGCGGCCCGCGGGTGCAGGTCGGCGAGGCCGGGCCAGAAGCCGAGCCGTTTTCCCTTCTCGTCGTAGTCGTAGACGCCCTTGGCGTTCTTGCGCCCCTTGCGCCCGTGCGTCTCGACCATGGCGGCGAGCAGCGCGTCGGCCGGGCTTTCGCGGTAATCCGCGCCCATCGCCGCCTGCGTCGCCCGGGCGATGGCGAGCCCCAACTCCAGCGACGTCTCGTCGACCAGTTGCAGCGGCCCGACGGGGAAGCCGAGCATCTTCGCCGCGTTCTCGACCAAGGCGGGCGCGACGCCTTCGGTCAGCATCGTCAGCCCTTCGTCGACGTAAGGCAGGATGCAGCGGTTGGCGTAGAAGAACCGCGCGTCGTTCACCACGATCGGCGTCTTCTTCAATTGCCGCACGAAGTCGAGCGCCTTGGCGACCGCCGCGGGCCCGGTCTCGCGCCCGCGGATCACCTCCACCAGCAGCATCTTGTGGACCGGCGAGAAGAAATGGACGCCGAGGAACTTCTCGGGCCGCCCGCTCGCCGCGGCGAGGCCGGAGACGGGGAGGGTGGATGTGTTGGTCGCGATGAAGGCTTCCGGCGCCGCCGCGGCCGCCTTGGCCAGCGCCTCGGCCTTCACCTTCGGGTCCTCGAAGACCGCCTCGATCACGAAATCGCAGCCGGCGAGCGCGGCGTAGTCCTCCGTCGCCGTCAGCCGCGCGAGCGTCGCCGCGCGGCCCTCGGCGTCGAGCCGCCGCGCCTTCACCGCGTCGTCGCAGAGCTTCTCGACCGCCGCCCGCCCGCGCGCGACCGCCTCGGCGTCGCGGTCGATCAGCACGACGTCGATCCCGGCGAGCAGCGCCACGTAGGCGATGCCGGAACCCATCATCCCCGCGCCGAGCACGCCCAGGCGGCGCGTCGGGGCCGGCGGCGCTTCGGGACGGGCCGCGCCTTTCTCCAGCGCCTGCTTGTTCAGGAACAGCGTGCGGATCATCGCCTCGGCCGACGGCTCCATCAGCACGCTGGTGAACCACCGCGCCTCGATCCGCAGCGCCGTGTCGAAGTCGACCAGCGCGCCTTCGTAGACCGCCGACAGCATCGCCTTCGGCGCCGGATAGGCCCCCTTCGACTTGCCGTGCGTCAGCGCAACTGCGCCGAGGAACGTCTGGAACCCAGCCGGCGTGTAAGGCGCGCCGCCGGGCGGCTTGAACCCCTTGCGGTCCCACGGCTTCACCGCCGCGTCCTCGCCCGCCTCCCGCGCCCAGGCTTTCGCCGCATCCAGCAGCGCGTCGGGCTCCGTCACCTCGTCGATCAGACCGCCCGCCTTCGCGCCGTTCGGGTCGGGCGTCTTGCCTTCGAGCAGGAAGGGCGCCGCCCCGAAGACGCCGAGCATCCGCACAAGCCGCGTCGTGCCGCCGGCGCCGGGGAAAAGCCCCACCTTGATCTCCGGCAGGCCGATCTTCGCGCCGGGGCGATCCGCAGCGAAGCGGCGGTGGCAGGCGAGGCCGATCTCCAGCCCGATCCCCATCGCCGTGCCGGGGCAGGCCCAGGCGAAGGGCTTGCCGCCCTTCCCGGTTTTGGGGTCGGCGCCGCCGCGCTCGATCTTGCGCAGGATCGCGTGGAGGTCGGTGACGAAGCCGAAGATGGTCGCGGCGCCGTTCCCGCCCGCCTCCGCCTTCATGGCGGCGAGCACCTTCAGGTCCATGCCGCCCGCGAAGTCGCGCTTCGCCGAGCCGATGACCGCGCCTTTCACCTCCGGGTCCGCCAGCGCCCGGTCGACGCAGGCGCCGAGTTCCGCCGCGCCTTGGCGGGTCAGCACGTTCATCGACGCGCCAGGCAAGTCCCACAGGATGACGGCCACGCCGTCCTCGACGCCGTAGCGGAAGATGTCCGTCATCCCGCGCCCTCCATCGCCGACAGCGCCTCGCGGATGATCGGCTGGCGCCGGCGCTCCTCGTTGTGGGCCACGACCGCGGCGATGCGCGCGCCGTCGCGCACCGGGCGGACGGCGTAGGTGACGTCGATCCGCGCGATCTCGGCGCCGTCCGCGTCGAGCGGGCGCCACGTCAGGCTCACCAGCGTCAGACCCTCGGGAAAGCCGTCCTCGCGGTAGCCGTCGATCAGCAGATCCGCCATCCCCGACCAGCGGTGGAAATCGACGATCTTGGCCAACTCCTCCCGAAGCTCCTCGACTGTCTCCACCGTCCGCACGCGGTCGGGCCGGACGACGGGCAGGGGCGTGCGGTAGGCGCGCAGGATCGCCGCCACGTCGCCGCGGACCAGCGCGCGGCGGTAGTCCTCGAAGAAAGCCTCCAGCGCCATCGTCACACCCGCTCGATGATCGTGGCCGCGCCCATGCCGGCGGCGACGCAGAGGGTGACGAGGGCGGTCCGCCGGCCCGTCCGCTCCAGTTCGTCGAGCGCCGTGCCGAGGATCATCGCCCCCGTGGCCCCGAGCGGATGGCCGAGCGCGATGGCGCCGCCGTTCACGTTGACCTTGGCGGGGTCGAGATCGAACGCCTGCAGGAAGCGCAGCACCACGGCGGAGAACGCTTCGTTCACCTCGAACAGGTCGATGTCGCCGATGGTCATGCCGGCAGCCTTCAGCGCCTTCTCCGCTGCCGGGACAGGCCCGGTCAGCATGATCGTCGGATCGGACCCCACCCGCGCCGTCGCCACGATCCGCGCCCGCGGGCGCAGCCCGAGCGCCTCGCCGGTCGCCCGGTCGCCGATCAGCACCGCCGCCGCGCCGTCGACGATGCCCGAGGAATTGCCGGCGTGGTGCACGTGCTCGACGCGCTCGAGGTCGGGGTATTTCAGCAGCGCCACGGCGTCGAAGCCCGGCATGGTCTCGCCGATCTCCTTGAAGGAGGGCCGCAGCGCGGCGAGCCCCGCCAAGTCGGTTTCAGGCCGCATGTGCTCGTCGCGGGCGAGGATCACGACCCCGTTCACGTCCCGCACCGGCGTCACGGAGCGGTCGAAGCGCCCGTCCTCCCACGCCGCCGCGGCGCGGCGCTGGCTCTCGACGGCGTAGGCGTCGCACTGCTCGCGGGTGAAGCCGTGGCGCGTGGCGATCAGGTCGGCCGCGATCCCCTGGGGCACGAAGTGCGCGGCGAAGGCGAGGTATGGGTCGACGGCCATCGGAAAGCCGTCCGAGCCCATCGGCGTGCGGCTCATGCTCTCGACGCCGCCGGCGACGTAGAGCGACCCGACGCCGGCCTTGATCTGGTTGGCGGCGAGGTTCACCGCCTCCAGCCCGCTCGCGCAGAAGCGGTTGATGTGCAGGCCCGGGCAGGTCTCGGCGTAACCGGCGTAGAGCGCCGCGCCGCGGGCGATGTTTCCGCCCTGCTCGCCGGCTGCGGTGACGCAGCCGAGGATGACGTCCTCGACGAGGCCCGTGTCGATCTCGGAGCGGTCGCGCACCGCGCGCAGCACGCCTGCGGCCAGCGCCAGCGCCGTCACTTCATGCAGCGCCCCGTCGGGCCGCCCGCGGCCGCGCGGCGTGCGCACGGCGTCGTAGATGAAGGCTTCGGGCATGACGGCCCCTTCTTCAGAACGCCTCCGCCGGCAGCGCCATCACGGGCTCGGCCCCCGTGCGGATGCGGGCGAGGCGGAGCGCCGTCTCCGGCAGGCGGCGCGCCATGTAGTAGCGCCCGGTGGCGAGTTTCGCCTCGTAGAAGGCCCGATCCGCCGGGTCGCTGTCCAGCCCCGTCAGCGCGGCCTCGGCCATCATCGCCCAGGCGTGGCCGATGGCGACGTGGCCGAGGAGGTGCAGGAAGTCCGTCGCCCCGGCGAGCGCCGCGTTCGGGTTCTTCACGCCTTCGGCCATGAAGAACTCCAGCGCCGCCTGCATGTCGCGCATCGCGGACTTCAGCGGGTCGAGGAAGTCGCGCTTCAGGCTCTCGTTGTCCTCGTGCGCCTTGAGGAAGGCGCGGAGCACGCCGAAATAGGCCATCACCGGCGCACCGCCCTTCATCGGCAGCTTGCGCCCCACCAAATCGATCGCCTGAACGCCGTTCGCGCCTTCGTAGACCATGGCGATGCGGGAATCGCGCACGATCTGCTCGATGCCCGAACCCTGCATGTAGCCCGCGCCGCCGAACACCTGCTGCATCTCGACGGCGTAGTGGAAGCCGCCGTCGGTCAGCACGGCTTTCAGCACCGGGATCAGCAGCGCGATGATGTCGGCGGCCTTCTCGCGCTCGGCGGGGTCGTCGTGGCGGTGCTCGGCGTCGATCAGCGACGAGCCGTAGAGCATGAAGCACCGCGCCCCCTCGACCCACGCCTTGGCGTCGAGCAGCATCCGCCGCACGTCGGGGTGGACGATCAGCGGGTCCGCGGGTTTGTCGGGGAAGGCGGGGCCAGCAGGCGCGCGCCCCTGCAGCCGTTCGCGCGCCCAGTCGGCGGCCATGTGATAGGCGGCCTGCGCCTGCCCGAGCCCCTGCATGGCGACCAGAATCCGCGCCTCGTTCATCATGGTGAACATCGCCGGCAGGCCGCGGTGCGGCTCGCCCACCAGCCATGCGGTGGCGTCTTCGTAGGAGAGGGCGCAGGTGGCGCTGCCGCCGAGACCCATCTTCTTCTCGACCCGTATGCAGCGCACGCCGTTGCGCGCGCCGCCGGGCAGGATCTTCGGGCAGACGAACAGCGAGATGCCGCGCGTGCCCTTCGGCGCGTCGGGCAGGCGGGCCAGCACGAGGTGGACGATGTTCTCCGACAGGTCGTGGTCGCCGCCGGAGATCCAGATCTTCTCCCCCGTCAGCCGGTAGGAGCCGTCGGGCTGCGGGATCGCCTTCGTCGTGATCAGCCCGAGGTCCGTGCCGCACTGCGGCTCGGTCAGGTTCATCGTGCCGAGCCACTCGCCGCTGGCCAGCTTCGGCAGATACGCCGCCTTCTGCTCGGGCGTCCCGTGGGCGGCGAGCACCGAGTAGGCGCCATGCGTCAGCCCGGTGTAGATCATCAGCGCGATGTTGGCGGCCGACTGGATCAGGCCGACCGACAGGCCGATGACGTTCGGCAGCCCCTGGCCGCCCCACTCCTCGGCGCACTCCAGCGCCGGCCAGCCGCCTTCGCGCATCGCGTCGACGGCGGCGCGGAAGCCTTCGGGCGTGCGCACCACGCCGTTCTCCAGCACGCAGCCCCCGTCGCCGACGGCGCTGAGCGGCGCGAGGATGTCGGTCGCGATCTTGCCCGCTTCGGCGAAGATCGCCTCCGTCACGTCCGGCGTCAGGTCGGCGTAACCGTCGATCTCCGGCCGCGCGTCGATCCTCAGCGTCTCGTGCAGGATGAACCGGAGGTCGCGGAGCGGCGGGTCGTGGCGCATCGTCTCGGCTCTCCCTAGGGCTTGCGGGGGAGATGGCCGGCGGGCCAGCCGCCGTCAAGCGCGGGACCGCTGGACGGGCGCGGCGCGATTCGCGAAAGGAAGGGCGGGGCGCGACGCCGCGCCGACTCGACGGAGGCGGTCGTGACGGACACCGACAAGCTGCTGACCGACATGCTGCAAGGCCTGCCGCACGCGCGCGCGCTCGGCCTCGAAGTGCTGAGCGCGGAGCAGGGCGTCGGCGTCCTCCGCGTGCCCTACGACCCCCGCCTCGTCGGCGACCCGGCGACCGGCGTCCTGCACGGCGGGGTCGTCACGACGCTGCTCGACACCTGCTGCGGCGTCGCCGTGCTGACGGCGCCCGACAAGCCCGCGTCGACCGCCACCCTCGACCTGCGCATCGACTACATGCGGCCGGCGAAGCCGGGTCTTCCCGTCACCGCCCGCGCCGAATGCCACCGCGTCGCCCGCGCGGTCGCCTTCGTGCGCGCCACCGCCTGGGACGAGGACGAGGCCGAGCCGGTCGCCACCGCCTCGGGCGCCTTCATGATCGAGCGGAGGACGCCATGAGCTTCGAACCCGTCGCCGCGCTCCGCGCCCGCCGCGACGAGGCCCTGTCGCGCCTCGTCGACCGCGCGCCCTATCACCAGTTCCTCGGCGTCAGCTTCCAGCGCTACGGCGACGAGTTGACCGGGCGGCTCGCCTACCACGACCACCTTATCGGCAATCCGGCGATTCCCGCGCTCCACGGCGGCGTCACCGGCGCCTTCCTCGAGATCACCGCCATCGTGCAGCTGGCGTGGGATTCCGTCTGGGAGATCATGGAGTCGGGCGAGGAGGGCGCGCGCCGCATCGCCGAAGGCCGCTTCCCGCCGATGCCGAAGACGGTCGACGTCACCATCGACTACCTGCGCTCGGGCCGCCCGCGCGACGCCTACGCCCGCGCGCTGGTCACGAAGCGCGGCCGCCGCGTCGCCAACGTGCGCGTCGAGGCGTGGCAGGACGAGCGCGACAAGCCCATCGCCCTCGCCCACGGCCATTTCCTGCTGCCCGAGGCGCCATGAGCCTGAGCGTCGCCGAGGGCTACGGCCCGCGGCGGGTGCTGGCCATCGCCGTGCCCGTCGTCCTGTCCAACGTCACCGTGCCGCTGCAGGGCGCCGTCGACACGGCGGTGATCGGCAATCTCGGCTCGGAGGTCTATCTCGCCGCTGTGGGCCTCGCGGCGACGCTGTTCTCGCTGCTCTACGGCTGTTTCAACTTCCTCCAGATCGGCACCTCCGGGCTGTCGGCGCAGGCGCTGGGCGCAGGCGACGCGCCGCGGGTGGTCGACGTGCTGGCGCGCGCCTTCCTCATCGCGCTCGGCCTCGCGGCGCTGATGCTGCTCGGGCGCGACCTGATCCGCGCCGGCGGCCTCGGGCTGTTCGAAGGGTCGGCCGAGGCGCAGCGCCTCGCCGCGGTCTACGTCGACATCCGCATCTGGGGCGCGCCGGCGGAGCTCGCCAACTACGCGCTCGTCGGCTGGTTCGCCGGGCAGGAGATGACGCGCCGGCTGTTCCAGCATCAGGTCGTGCTGGCGAGCGCCAACATCGCGCTGAACCTCTTCCTCGTGCTCGTGGTGGGCATGGACGTCGACGGCGTGGCGCTGGGCACGGTGATCGCCTCCTACGCCGGTCTCGGGTACGGCCTGTGGCTCGCGCTCGGCCGCAGACGCGCCATCGCGCCGGACTGGCGACCGGACGCGCGCCGGATCCTGCAACGCGCGCCCATGCTCGCGCTGATGGCGCTGAACCGCGACATCTTCATCCGCACCTTCCTGCTTGTCGGCGCCTTCGCCTGGATGACGCGGCTGGGCTCCACCCTCGGCGACGCGACGCTGGCCGCCAACGTGGTGCTCTGGCAGTTCGTGGAGATCGCGGCCTACGCCCTCGACGGTTTCGCCATCGCCGCCGAGACGCTGGTCGGGCAGGCGATGGGGGCGCGGTCCGCGGGGCGGCTGCGGCGCGCGGCCATCGAGACGAGCCTGTGGTCCGGTCTGCTGGCGGTCGCCATCTCGGCGGGGTTCGCCGTGATGGCCGGGCCGATGATCGACCTGTTCACGACCGCGCCTGAGGTGCGGGCGCTGGCGCGGGAGTATGCGCTCTGGGCGGCCTTGGCCCCGGCGGTGGGGTTCGCGGCCTACCAGCTCGACGGCGTCTTCGTGGGGGCCACGGGCTCGGGCGAGATGCGGGACGCGATGATCGTCTCGGCCGCCATCTACTACCCGACCGCCTGGGTGACGACGCAGATCTTCGGCAACCACGGCGTCTGGGCGGGGCTGCACGTCTTTCTGTTCGTCCGGGCGGTCGCGCTTCTGGCGCTCTACCCGCGGCTCGAAGCGCGCGCCGATCAGCCGGCGAGCGCGGCGGCGTAGGCGCGGACGGCCGCCGCAGGGCCGTCAGCGTGCGTCCAGACGCTCATGCGCGGCGCGAGGAAATCGGCGCAACCCGCCAGCTCCGAGCCGATTTGCGGCGTCAGCCCGCCTTCCGCCACCGACGGCGTCTCGATCATCTCGTCCCACCAGGCGAACAGCGCCGCATCCGCCTCCTCGCCGTCGCCGAGGGCTCCGGCCCGCACCGGGCCGAGCGCCACGTAGTCCGCGCCCGCCTCCGCCGCGACCATGCCGCGGTGGCGCGAGGCCCCGGCGTACGCCCCCACGATCGCGTCGGCCCCCAGCGTCTTGCGCGCCGCGCGCACCGCCGTCGCGCCGCCGTCGCGCAGGTGCACGCCGTCGAGGCCGAGGGTCTGCGCGAGCCGCACGTGCTCGGCGATCACCAGCGCGACGTCGCGCGCGGCCGCGACGGGCTTCAGCGCCGCCGCCGCCCGCCTGATCGCCGCCTCGTCGGCCGCGGCGAGGTCGAGCCGCACGCAGGCGACCCCGCCGACCGACAGGGCCTCCGCCAGAACCTCGGCGAAGGGCTCCGGCTCGAAGGCGGGCGGGGTGATCAGGTAGAGGCGTTCGCTCATCGCGCGGGCCGCGGCGTCGGGCGCCAGTCCGGCGGCGCCATCTCGAAGCCTTCGAAGGTGAAGGCGGGGCTCACGGTGCAGCCGACCAGCGTGAAGGCGCCGAGCGAGGTGGCGCACTGCCACCACCCGGCGGGCACGACGATCTGCGGGCGTTGCCCCGCCGCGATCTCGGGCCCGAGCAGGCGCGCCTCCGCGTCGTGGCCGTTCGGCGACAGGGTCAGCGACAGCGGCGCGCCGGCGTGGAAATGCCAGATCTCGGGGGCGTCGACGCGGTGCCAGTGGCTGAAGTCGCCCGCCTCCAGCAGGTAGTAGATCGCGCTGCCGGCCGCGCGCGCCCCCGGCGCCGCCTCGGCGCGCCACGTCTCGCGATACCACCCGCCTTCGGGGTGGCGGGCGAGCCCGAGCATGTCGATGATCTGGCGCGCGGTCGTCATGGCTTCCGTCTACCGCGCGGCGCGAGGGGAGGGAAGGCGGACGCGGCGGCGCGCATGCGACGAAAGTGCCATGCCGGGGTCGCCGGTTCCGCGTGACAGACTCGCGTCAGCCGTGATTGAATCCGGTGCTGATCACGAAAGAGGAGGACCGCCATGAGCCTGCAGTCGCATCTTGCAGAGCTGCGTCGGAAGCACGAATCGCTCTCCCTCCACATCGAGCAGGAACAGAGGAGCCCGTCGTCGGACGATCTGCGGATCGCGCAACTGAAGAAGGAAAAGCTGAAGCTCAAGGAAGAGATCGCCCGGATGTCGGGCGAGCTGCACTGACGTCGCGGCTGGCGAGGGCGGCGAGCGCCGCCCCGCCGGCGATCAACAGGGCGGCGATCACGAGCGAAGGCGCGGGCTTTGCGACCCCCGCCGCGATCAACGCCAGCGTCGACAGCAGCGGCGCGGCGTAAGACGCAACGCCGAGAACCTGAATGTCGCCCCGCTTCACGCCCACGTCCCACGCGTAGAAAGCCCCGCCGACCGGCCCGAGCCCGAGCAGCGCGACCGCGGCCCACTGCCGCCAGCCGGCCGGCCACACGGTCTCCTCGAGCGCCACGTGACAGACCGCGGCGAGCAGCGCGCTTGCGAGGCAGAACGCCGCGACCGTGTCGGTCGGCGCCCCGCCGGCGCGGCGCGACAGCACCGAGTAACCCGACCAGATCAGCGCGCAGGCCCCGGCTGCGGCGTAGCCGAGCCGGTGCGCCGCGTCGAACCCGTCGAGCGCGGGCGCGAGGATCAGACCCGCCCCCGCCATCGCCGCGCCCGCGCCGAGAAGGTGCAGGGGCCGCAGCCGCTCTCCCGGCAGCAGCCCCGAGAACAGCACGATCAGCAGCGGCCAGAGATAGGCGATCAGCCCCGCCTCCGCCGCCGGCGCGTTCCTGAGCGCGGTGAAGTAGCAGAAGTGATAGCCGAACAGCCCGCCGACCCCGAGCGCCCAGATGCGCGCCGGCTGCGCGAAGGCCCGCGCCGGCGAGCGGCCGCCCGCAAGCATGGCGGCCACGCCGATCGCCCCGCCCACAGCGAAACACATCGCGGCGAGCTGGAACGGCGGCGTCGCGCCCGAGGCGACGGTGAGCAGCGCGAGCAACGCCCAGGACAGCACCGCCAGAAAGCCGATGGCGGTGGCCCGCGCCCTCATCGCCGGGCGCGGAAGAAGTCGGCGAACCAGCGGCCGACGCGGGCGTTGTCGGCGTCGCCCCTGATGCTGGCGAGCGCGGCCTCCGTGAGGTCGTGGGCGACGCGGCCCTGGTCGCGCAGGTGCTCGATCAGCGCGCCGGCGAACTCGGGCGAGAATTCGGGGTGCGGCTGGAGCGAGATGGCGTCGGGCGCCGCGGGGTCGCCGTAAAGCGCGCCGGCGATGGCGCAGCCGGGCGTCGTCGCCCAAACGGACGCGTCGGCGGGCAGGGCGGTGACCTGATCCTGATGGATGCTGTGCAGCGTCACCGGCCCGACGTCGCCCGTCCAGTCGACCGGCGTCACGTCGAAGCGGTGGGCCCCGACGCGCCAGCCGCCGTCGTGCTTCTCGGCGCGCCCGCCGAAGGCCTCCGCCATGATCTGATGGCCGAAGCAGACGCCGACGATGGGTTTGCCCGCCCCCCGCGCCTCGCGCAGCCAGGCCTTGAACGGCGCGATCCAGTCGACGTCGTCGTAGACCCCGTAGCGCGAGCCGGTGATCATCCAGCCGTCGCAGGCGTCGGGGGCGGGCAGCGGCGCGCCGTCGACGAGGCCGACGGCCTCGAAGGCGAACTCGGGCGCGGCGGGCCCCACGAGAGCCTCGAACATCGGCGGATATTCGCCGTACCGCTCTGCCAGTTCGCCCCGAACCCGGCCCGTCTGGATCACGCCGATCCGCATCGTCACGCCTCGCCCATCAATCGCGGAAACCCGCCTTCATGCGCCGCCCTCAGCGTCGCGAGCGCCACCGCGGACGCGCCGAGCGCCACGGTGTCGCCGGTGATCTCTCCCACGCGCCGCGCCGGAACCCCCGCCTCGGCGGCGCGCGCCAGAACCGCCTCGGCGTCGGCGCAGGCGATCAGATAGCGCGCCTGATCCTCGCCGAAGAACCATGCGAGCGGCGCGAGCGCCGGTTCGGCCGCGATCCGCGCGCCGCAGCCCGCGGCCAGCGCCATCTCCGCCGCCGCGACGGCGAGCCCGCCGTCGGACAGGTCGTGCGCCGCGCTGGCCAGCCGCTCCGCCGCCAGCGCGCGCACGAACGCCCCGTTGCGCGCCTCCGCCGCGAAGTCGACCGGCGGCGGCGCGCCCTCCGCGCGGCCGTGGAGCGCCGCGAGCAGCGCCGACTGGCCCATCCAGCCCGTCGTCTCGCCGATCATCACCAGCGCGTCGCCGGGCCGCGGCGCGACGCCGAGCGCGGTCGTGAAATCGTCGAGCAACCCGACGCCGCCGATGGTGGGCGTCGGCGGGATCGCCCGCCCGTCGGTCTCGTTGTAGAGCGAAACGTTGCCCGACACGATCGGGAAGGCCAGCGCCCGGCACGCCGCGCCGATCCCGCGGATGCAGCCGACGAACTGGCCCATGATCGCGGGTTTCTCCGGGTTGCCGAAGTTCAGATTGTCGGTCGCGGCGAGCGGCGTGGCCCCCACCGCGCACAGGTTGCGATACGCCTCCGCCACCGCCTGCGCGCCGCCGGTTTCGGGGTCGGCGGCGCAGTAGCGGGGCGTCACGTCGGACGTGAAGGCCAGCGCCTTCCGCGTCCCGTGCACGCGCACGACGCCGGCGTCCGCGCCGGGCTTCAGCACCGTGTCGGCGAGCACCTGGCTGTCGTACTGCTCCCACACCCACGCGCGCGAGCAGAAGTCGGGCGTCGCCATCAGCGCGAGCAGCGCTTCGGCCGGGTCCTGATCGGGCAGGGGGCCGAGCGGCGGCGGGGCCGGGCTCTCGATCCATGGCCGGTCGTATTCCGGGGCCTCGCCCGACAGCGCCTTCAGCGGCAGGTCGGCCTTGGTCTCGCCCTTGTGGACGATGTGGAAGCGGTCTTCGGCGATGGTCTCGCCGACCACCGCGAAGTCGAGATCCCATTTCTCGAAGATCGCCCGCGCCTCGGCCTCCTTCTCCGGCCGCAGCACCATGAGCATCCGCTCCTGGCTCTCCGACAGCATCATCTCGTAGGCGCTCATGCCCGTCTCGCGGCAGGGCACCCGGTCGAGGTCGAGCCGCACGCCGAGGCCCCCCTTGTCGCCCATCTCGACCGCCGAGCAGGTCAGCCCCGCCGCCCCCATGTCCTGGATCGAGACCACGGCGCCGGTCGCCATCAGTTCGAGACAGGCCTC
>RECW01000090.1 GCA_007693835.1 Paracoccaceae bacterium
GAACGCCCCGCAGATCGTGGCGACGGCGATGGCCGCGCTGGGCGTGGAGGCGGAGCGGGCGGTTAGGGCTTAATCGCAACGATGGCGGTTCCAGACTATCAGACGCTGATGCTGCCCGTCCTCCGCCTGACCGCGGCGGGATATGCGCGCGTGCCCGACATGTTGCCGCGCATCGCCGAGGAGTTCCAACTCACGCCGGATGACATGGCGCGGATACTTCCGAAGGGGCGCACGACAACCATCGCAAGCAATACCCATTGGGCGCGCACATACATGTCCAAAGCCGGTTTGGTACGACCAGTGCGTCGCGGAGTGTTTGAAGTCACAGAGCGGGGTAAAGCGCTACTAGCGCAAAAGCCTACCCGGATCGACAACAACGATCTGAGAAATTATTCGGAATTCCGAGAATGGCTCGCCAGAAGCACTGGCCGAAGCACTCAGAACGAGGGCGAAGCCGCTGCATTGGATGCGATTGACTGCGTTCAAACGCCCTCATCTACGCCACAAGAACGCATCGAGCATGCTCGCGCGGAACTGGAGGCCGCCCTTGCCGATGAGTTGCTCGGCAGGTTGCTTGACGGCACTCCACGTTTCTTCGAACGGGCGGTCGTCCGGGTTTTGATTGCAATGGGTTATGGCGGAGGTGACAGTGACGCAGCCGAACTTACCGGCGCGCCGGGCGACGGTGGAATCGACGGCGTGATCAACGAGGATGCGCTGGGTCTCGATCGGATTTATGTGCAAGCCAAGCGCTATGGTGTGGATAATGCTGTCCAGCGGCCTGCCATCCAGCAGTTCGTCGGTTCGCTCAATGGCGAGAGTGCGACCAAGGGCGTGTTCGTCACCACTTCCAGCTTCACCAAAGGCGCCGTCGAATTCGTTCAGAGAGTTTCACAACGCATCGTCCTGATCGACGGCCAGAAACTCGCCCGTCTGATGATCGCGCATGGCGTCGGCGTGCGCCCCGTCGACACCATCACCCTCTCCGAAATCGACGAGAATTTCTTCTCGGACGAGTGACCGCGCATCCTTCGGACGCGCGATCCTCGTCACCCCGCCTCACGCCCCCCGGCGCGCCAGCGCGATGCGGCGTTCGCCGCCGCCTTCCTCGCGCACGCCGAACAGCAGGCCGTTCTCGTACCAGTAGGCGATCTCGGTGCGCCCGTAGGCCATGCGCAGGCGGCCGTCGCGGTCGATGCGCGCCTTGCGGCGGAACGCCGTGGCGGGCTTGCCCCAGGCGTCGTGGGGCGCGTGGGTCTCGATCAGCACCACCTCGCCCGAGGGGTCGATGGAGAGGATGTGGAGGTCGTGGCACCACTCGCCGTCCCACGCGCCGCCGCCCCAGCGGCCCGAGAAGGCGCGCCAGTTGTCGGGCACCTCGGCGCCCGGCGCGATCACCGGCGCGGGCGAGAACAGGTCGACCGTGTAGCAGCTGTCGTCGCGGGTCGCCATGAAGGCGCTCGGCTGCGGCGCCGCCGCCTGCCGGCCGCCGCAGGCCGCCGCGAGGCAGGCGAGCCCGGCGGCGAAAAGAGCTTTTCTCACCGTGTGATCCTCGTTCTGTGGCGTTCGCTCCGCGGTCTGCGCCGCGCTTCGATGGAGTCGAACGATACCACAAACCTGCGCCAAGGCGACACGCCTAGAACACGCTCAGCGCGTCGGGGCGAGATCCACGATGTCCTCCGCGCGCCGCGCCGCCGGAGAGCCGGCCGGCAGGTGGCCGAGCGCGCTGCGGGCCTGCCGCGCCGCCCCCTCGAAATCCCCCGAGAGCGCCATGCGCTCGGCGGTCACCAGCGCCGCCATCCCCGTGTCTCCGGCCCGCGCGTGGGCGGCGGCGAGGTCGCGCAGCACGCCGGGCTCGCCGGGGTCGTCGCGCGCGGCGCGCTCCAGAACGCCGAGCGCCTCGCGCTCCAGCGCCGGATCGCCCGAGGCGACCAGCGCCCGGCCGAGCTGCCCGGCGATCAGCGGCTCGTCCGGCGCCAGCGCCAGCGCGCGGCGGAACGGGGCGACCGCCTCGGCGGGCCGCGCGTTCTCGAACAGCACCTGCCCGCGCAGCGCGTAGTAGTAGGGGTCGTTCGGCCGCATCCGCTGGAGCCGGTCGAGCGTGGCCAGCGCTCCGGCGACGTCCGCCATGCGATGCTCGGCGATGGCGCGGCGGTAGAGGTTGAACTCGCTGTCGGCGTCCGCCGCGCCGCGCAGCCGCGCCAGCGTCTGCTCGGGCCGGTTGATGAACCCGTCGAGCTTGGCGCGCATCCGCTCGAACCAGTAGACGAGTTCGGGTTCGGCGGGTCGTCCGCGCGCGGGGCTCTCGGCGACCGCGCGCTCGAGCAGGGCGATGCGCTCGGCCGAGAGCGGGTGCGTCTGGGCGTAGGGGTCGATCCGGCTGGACGCGAACACCTCCTGCCCGCGGAACAGCCGCAGCACGTCGAGCATGCCGTCGGGGTCGAAGCCCGCGCGCGTCATGTAGGTCACGCCCGCCTGGTCGGCCGCCGCCTCCTCGGCCCGCGAAAAGGCGAGGAAGGCGCGCTGCATCGCCGACGTGCCGCCGAGCGCCGCAGCCATCCCCACGTCGGGCGCGCCGGCCGCCGCCGCCGCCGCGGCGGCGAGCAGGACGCCGAGCTGCATCGGCCCCGCGCCCCTCAGCGCGATCTCGCGCCGCGCGAGGTGGCCGCCGGTGATGTGCCCGACCTCGTGCGCGATCACGCCGATCACCGCCTCGGGCCGGTCGAAGCGCTGCAACAGCCCGGTGTTCAGCACGATGTTGCGCCCGGTGACGAAGGCGTTGAGGCGGCTGTCGAGCATCACGAACATCCGCACGCTGTCGGGGTCGATGCCGGCGGCCTCGTAGACCGGGCCGGTCATGCGGGCGAGCGTGCGCTCGATCTCGGCGTCGCGGATGAAGGTCTGCGCCTGAGCGGCGACCGCGACGGCCGCGATCGCGATGGCGGCGACGACGCGCGTGAGGACGCCCATGGGCTTCTCCCGTCAGGCGTTGCGCGCTCGGGTCGCGTGGACTGGCCGGGCGCGGCGCCCATCGTGGGCGCCATCCTAGATAGGGGCATGGTCGATGCGGATTTCAACCCGGGGCGCGGTGGACCCGTTCATCGCGATGGACGTGATGGAGGCCGCGCGCCGCCGCGAGCACGAGGGCGCCGACATCGTCCACATGGAGGTCGGCCAGCCCGGCGCCCCCGCCCCGCGCCGCGCGCTGGAGGCCGCGGAGGCCGCGCTCCGGTCCGGTCCGCTCGGCTACACCGTGGCCCTCGGCCTGCCGGCCTTGCGCGAGGGCATCGCCCGGCGCTACCGCGAGCGGCACGGCGCCGACGTGGCGCCGGAGCGGATCGCCGTCACCACCGGCTCGTCGGGCGGCTTCCTGCTCGCCTTTCTCGCCCTGTTCGATGCGGGCGCCCGCGTGGCGCTGGCCGACCCGAGCTATCCCGGCGTACGCAACATCCTGAAGGCGCTGGGGCTGGAGATCGCCCGACTGGAGGCCGGCCCCGAGAGCCGTTACCAGCCCTCGCCCGCGCTGCTCGCCAACGCAAGGCGCATGGGGTCGATCGACGGCGTGCTGGCGGCGAGCCCGGCGAACCCCACCGGCGCCATGCTGACGCGCGACGCGATGGTCGACCTCGTGGAGGAATGCCAGCGCCTCGGCGCGGCCTTCATCTCCGACGAGATCTATCACGGAGTCGAATACGGCGCGCGCGCCGTTTCGGCGCTGGAGATCTCCAACGACGTGATCGTGGTGAACAGCTTCTCCAAGTACTTCTCCATGACCGGCTGGCGCGTCGGCTGGATGGTGGTCCCCGAAGATCTCGCGCCCGTCATCGAGCGGCTGGCGCAGAACCTTTTCATCTGCCCGCCCCACGTCAGCCAGGTGGCGGCGCTGGCCGCCCTCGACGCCGACGAGGAACTCGAGGCGAACGTGGCCGTCTACGCCGCCAACCGCGAGCTTCTCCTCGAAGAGCTTCCGAAGGCGGGCTTCGACGGCCTCGCCCCCTGCGACGGCGCCTTCTACCTCTATGCGGACGTCTCGCGCCTCACCGACGACAGCGCCGCCTTCTGCGCGCGCATGCTGGCGGAGGCCGGCGTCGCCGCGACCCCCGGCCTCGACTTCGACCCAGTCCGCGGCGGGACGACCGTGCGCTTCAGTTTCGCCGGCCCGACCGAGCGCATGGCCGAGGGCGCGCGGCGCCTGAAGCAGTGGGCGAAGCGCTGAGATCGCCCGGGGGCTTTCCCCCGCGGCGCCCCTGATGCCTATCCTGCCCCGAGCCGCGCGGGCGATTCGCGCGGCGTTCCAGCCGGAGCCGTTCCGATGAGCACCCTCGCGCCGCGCTATCCGTACTGGCTCGCCTCCGAGCCGGTCTTCGCCAACGAGGACCTCGCCGTCGTCGACAAGTATTCCGGCGAGACGGCGACCCGCGTCGCCATGGCCGACGCCGCCGCCATCGACGCCGCCATCGCCGCCGCCGAGGCCGCCTTCCCGAAGATGGCGGCGCTCGCCGCCTTCGAGCGTCGCGACGTGCTGCTGCACTGCGCGCGCCGCTTCGCCGAGCGCGCCGAGGAGCTGGCGCAGGCGCTCTGCGTCGAGGCCGGCAAGCCGATCCGCGACAGCCGGGGCGAGGTGACGCGCCTGATCGACACCTTCCGCATCGCCGCCGAGGAGGCGACGCGCGTCGGCGGCGCGCTCCAGACGCTCGACATCAGCCCGCGCGCCAAGGGCTATCGCGGCATGTGGAAGCGCGTGCCGATCGGCCCGGTCTCCTTCATCTCGCCGTTCAACTTCCCGCTGAACCTCGCCGCCCACAAGGTCGCGCCGGCGCTGGCGGTCGGCTGCCCGTTCGTGATGAAGCCGGCCTCGGCCACGCCGATCGGCGCGCTGGTGATCGGCGAGACGCTGGCCGAAGTCACCGAGCCGCACGGCCCGCTGCCCAAGGGCGCCTTCTCCATCCTGCCGTGCTCGCGCGACGGGGCGGACCTGTTCACCACGGACGAGCGGCTGAAGCTGCTGTCCTTCACCGGCAGTCCGGACGTCGGCTGGGCGCTGAAGGCGAAAGCCGGCAAGAAGAAGGTGGTGCTGGAGCTCGGCGGCAACGCGGCGGTGATCGTCGACGAGGACGCCGACCTCGACGACGCCGTCGCCCGCATCGTGTTCGGCGCCTTCTACCAGTCCGGCCAGTCCTGCATCGGCGTGCAGCGCATCATCGCCCACCGCTCGATCTACGAGCCGCTGAAGACGGCTCTGATCGAGAAGACCGCGGCGCTGGTCTCGGGCGACCCCAAGGACGAGAACACCTTCATCGGCCCGATGATCTCCGCGGCCGAGGCGCAGCGCCTCTGCACGTGGATCTCCGAAGCGCAGGCCGGCGGCGCGCGGCTGCTGACCGGCGGGAAGCGAAAGGGTCCGATGCTGGAGGCGACGCTGCTCGAGAACGTCGACCCCCGCGCCAAGATCTGCGCCGAGGAGGCTTTCGGCCCCGTGGCGGTGCTGTCGCCCTTCGAGAACTGGGACGCCGCGCTCGCCCAGGTCAACGACAGCCGGTTCGGGTTGCAGGCGGGCCTCTTCACCCGCGACTTCTTCAAGATCCAGAAGGCGTGGGACGTGCTCGACGTCGGCGGCGTGGTGGTCAACGACGTGCCCTCCTACCGGGTCGACAACATGCCCTACGGCGGCGTCAAGGACAGCGGCCTCGGCCGCGAGGGCGTCCTGTTCGCGATGGAGGACATGACCGAGATCCGCAACCTCGTCATCCGCATGCGGGACTGACGGGCGCCGGCTCGCCTCGCGCCCCCCGCGCGCCATATCCCGCCGCAGGAGGGTTGCCATGACCGACGCCATCGATCCCCGCGCCCTGCGCCGCGCCTTCGGCGCCTTCGCCACCGGCGTCACCATCTCGACGACGCTCGACGCCGGCGGCCAGCCGGTCGGGTTCACGGCCAACTCGTTCTCGTCGGTGTCGCTCGACCCGCCCCTCCTGCTCGTCTGCCTCGCGGAGACCGCATCGAGCTACCCGGCTTTCCGCGATGCGGGCCGGTTCGCCGTCAACGTGCTCGGCGCGAGCCAGCGGGGCCTCTCGACGCAGTTCGCGACGCGCGGGGCGGACAAGTTCGCCGGCGTCGCCTGGCGCGCCGTCGAGACGGGTGCGCCGGTCCTCGACGGCTCCATCGCGTGGTTCGACTGCCGCACGCATGCGCTGGTGCCGGCTGGCGACCATGTCATCCTGATCGGCCGCGTCGTCGCCTTCGGGGCCGAGGACCGCCCGCCGCTCGGCTACGTGCGCGGCGGCTACATCGCCTTCGGCGCCGGCGGCGAGGCGTTCAACGCCCACGCCGGCGGCGTGCGCGTCTCGGCCGTGGTCGAGCGTCGGCGCGAAGCGCTGCTGCGGCGCGACGGAGAGGGCCTGCGCCTGCCCTCCGCCGCCGCCTTCGGCCCGGCCACCAACCCCGACAGCCTTCTCGGCGCGCTCGCGCAGGCGGAGATCCGGGCCGAACTGCCGTTCGTCTTCGCCTCCTACGACCAGGGCGACGTCCACCACGTCGTCTACCGCGGCGCAGCGCCCGGGGTGGCGGACCCCGCCGAGGGCTGGGTGTTCGCGCCCTTCGAGGCGCTGCCGCTCCACGCCATGCCGGCCCACGAGGCGCGCATCCTCAGCTTGTACGCCACGGAGCGCGCCGCCCACGCCTACGGGCGCTATGTGGGCGATGCGGTGACGTGGGCGGGCGGCCCGCCGCCGACCGGTTAGGCTGGGGACGATTCTGACGCCGTCCGAACGGAATGTTCACGCTGGCGCGCGCAGAGTGGGGCGTGCGCGATACGGCCGGGCGAGGAGGGATCGATGAAGGACGACAGTCCGCAAGCGCGCAGGCGCGCGCCGCTCATCTTTCCGCGCCATGTCGCCCGGCGCGCGGTCACGCTCGGATGCGTCGCCGCAGCGGGGCCCTTTGCCGTGCTTCTGATGGTGATGGCGTCGGGCCCGCTGGAGCCGGTGTCGGTCGGCCTCGCGGCGGTCGCGGCGGCGATAGCCGTCGCTTGCGTTCTCCTCTTGGCCTCGGCGCTCCGCCCGCTTGAAAAAGTCGCCGCCGAGGCTGCGCGCGTGGCGCCGCCCGGATGTGGCGAACCAGCCGACGAAGCGATCGTGATCGCCCGCGCGCTCGACCTTCTCGGGCGTCGCCTCGAGGCCGCGATGCGCCGGGGCGATCCGGCGCTGCTCGACGATCCGCTGACCGGCCTGCCCAATCGGCTCGCCGTGATGCGCCGGGGTCGCGACGAGATCACCCGCGCCCGCCGAAAGGGCGAGCCGCTCTGCGCCGCGCTTTTCGCCATTGAAGACTTCGGCGGGTTCGCGGCGACCGTGGGCCCGGCCGAAGCCGACGCCGCGACCCGCGTCGTCGCTGAACTCGCCGTTCAGACGCTCCGCGCCTACGATGTGGTGGGGCGTTGGGACCCGACGCGCTTCGTCGCCATCCTGCCCGAGGCGGAGATCGAGCACGCGGTCGGCGCTCTCCAGCGCGTCCGCGGCGTCGTGGCCGAGGCCGACCTCGGCCGCCGCGCCGGCCGCGCTGCGGCGATCGCGGCCGGCGTCGCCGTGCTGCAACCCGACGACGCCACCCTCGGCGACATCGTCGCCCGCGCGGCCCGCGCCCTCGAACGCGCCGAAGCGCGCGGCGGCGTGGAGGCGGCGCCGGGGCCCCGCACGCGCCCCGCCTTCCTCACCAGCGTCTGACGGGGCGGCCTCGACCCGACGGCGCCAGACGCGCGCCGCCACGCCACCGATCGACGACGGCCTGCATCTGCGGGATGTCGCAAAAGCGCGGCCATGCGGCGCTGCAGCAGCCGCAGGACGGATCGCGGCGTGTGACGGGTGGAGCCGCGGCGACCCCGTCCGCGCCGAGGATGACGCACGATGCTCAAGGTTCTGTCCGGCGTATGGGCCCTGTTGCTGGGCATCGTGCTGATCATGCTGGGCAACGGCATGCACTTCACGCTGATCGGCCTGCGCGGCGGGCTGGAGGGCTTCTCGGCGGCCGAGCTCGCCGTCGTCACGTCAGGCTACTTTCTCGGGTTCCTGTCCGGCGCCCGTCTCACGCCGTCGCTGATCCGGCGCGTGGGGCATGTGCGCGTGTTCGCGGCGCTCGGCAGCTTCATGTCCGCCGGGCTCATCGCCTTCACCTTGCTCGCGGAACCCTGGGCGTGGACGCTGCTGCGCATCCTCATCGGGTTCTGCATGTCCGGCATCTATGTGGCGGCGGAGAGCTGGCTGAACGACACGACCACCAACGAGACGCGGGGCAAGGTGCTGTCGGCCTACATGATCGCGCAGACGCTCGGCATCATCGGGGCGCAGGGACTTCTGACGCTCGGCGATGCGGCGACGTCGGCGCTGTTCGTCGGCGCGTCGATCCTCGTCTCGATCTCCTTCGCGCCCATTCTGCTGTCGGTCACGCCGGTTCCCGCCGTTCAGGTGGCGCGGCCGATGTCGCTGCGCGCGTTGTTCGGGCACTCGCCGCTCGGCGCGGTGGGCATCTTCCTGCTGGGCGGGGTCTACGCCACGCAGGCCGGCATGGGGGCGGTGTTCGGCGACGCGATCGGCCTGTCGGCGAACCAGATCGCGCTGTTCGTCGCGATGCTGTTCGCCGGCGCGCTGGTGCTGCAATACCCCATCGGCTGGCTGTCGGACCGGCTGGACCGGCGCAAGGTGATCTTCGGCGCCGCCGTCCTCGGCGCGGGCGCCTGCGCGCTCGGGTGGCTGGCGGCCGGCGCGACGTGGCTGGGCGGCGACGCCCTGTCGCCGTTGCTCGCCGCGGCCTTCTTCGCCGGCGGCATGACGACGCCGCTCTACGCCCTGCTGCTCGCCTACACCAACGACTCCATGTCGACCGAGGACATGCCGGCGGCGTCGGGCGGTCTCGTCTTCACCTTCGGCGTCGGGGCCATCCTCGGGCCGCTCGTCACCGGCTGGGCCATGGAAAGCCTCGGCCCCTACGCCTTCTGGCTGGTGATCGGCGCGACCTTCGCGCTGATGGCGCTCTACGCCGCCTACCGCATGACCCAGCGCCCCGCCCCGACCGCCGAGGAGGCGGAGGCCTACCTCGGCGTGCTGCCGACAGCTTCCGTCGTCGCGGTCACGGCGGCCGGCGCGTGGGCCGCCGAAAACGCCGAAGCCGAGCGGGACGCTGCGGCGGCCGAGGCGGAGGCCGACCTCGCCTGAGGCGTCCCGAAAGCGCGACGCGCCCGACCAGCCGCTCAGAAGCGGCCCCTGGCGCTCCCGTGAAACCAGTCGTCCGGGTAGGGATACCACCAGTCCTTCACGGTCGCCTGGCGGTCGAGGATCACCATCTTCGCCCGCCGGAAGGCGTCGAGCCCCTGGCGGCCGAGCGACCGCCCGAAGCCGGATTGCTTGACGCCGCCGAACGGCAGGGCGTCGTTGTCGATCAGCGGGTTGTTCACCCAGACCATCCCCGCCTCCAGCGCCTCCGCCCCCCGCATCGCCTCGGCCAGGTCATGGGTGTAGAGCGTCGCGCCGAGGCCGAAGGGGCTGTCGTTCGCCTGCGCCAGCGCCTCCTCGAAGCTGTCGACGGCCGTCACCGCCGCGACCGGCCCGAACGCCTCCTCCCGCATCAGCGCCATCCCGGGCGCGACGTCGGCGAGGATCGTCGGCTCGTAGAACCACCCGACGTTGCGCTCCGGCGGAACCCGGCCGCCCGTCACCACCCGCGCCCCCTTCGCCACGGCGTCGTCGACCAGCCGCATCACCTTGGCGCGCGCCGCCTCCGAGACCAGCGGCCCGATCTCGGCCTGCTCGAACCCGGTTCCGATCCGCAACGCCCGCGTCTTCGCGGCGAAGGCGTCGAGAAACGCGTCGTAGGCGTCGCGGTGCACGAAGAACCGCTCCGCCGAGGTGCAGACCTGCCCCGTCAGGTGGAAGGCCGCCGTGACGGCCCCGGCCGCCGCCGCATCGACCGGCGCGGACGGCATGACGATGAAGGCGTCCGAGCCGCCCGCCTCCGCGACGCAGGGTTTCAGCCCCCGCCCCGCCGCCTCGGCCACCGCCCGACATGTCGCGACGCCGCCCGTCACCGCCACGGCGTGGGTGTGGGGCGAGGCGACCAGCGCCTGCGCAGCCTCCGCGCCCCCGGTCACGCAGGACACGACGCCCGGCGGCAGACTGTCGAAGTGCGCCATGAAGCGCAGCGTCGTCAGGCTCGTCGGCAAGGCCGGCTTCACGATCACCGCGTTCCCCGCCGCGAGCGAGGCCGCCACCGTCCAGGCCATCAACAGGATCGGAAAGTTGTAGGGCAGGATGTGGACCGAGACGCCATAGGGCTCGTATCGCGCCATCTGGAGCGAGCCCGCCTCGGTCGTTCCGGCCACCTTCCCCGCCTCGTCCCGCGCAAGTTCGGCGTAGTAGCGGAACACGCCCGCGACGTTGGCGAGTTCGCCTGTGGCTTCGGGCCACGGCTTGCCCATGTCGCGCACCATCTGGTCCGCCACCGCGTCGAACGGCGTCTCCTCGATGGACTGGGAGACACGGTGCAGATGCGCGGCCCGCGTCCTGGCGTCGAGCCGCCCCCATGCGCGCTGCGCCGCCGCCGCCTCCGCCGCCACGTCCTCCGCCAGCGCGGCCGGGCATTCGGCGACGAATCCGACATGGGCCAGCGTCGCCGGGTCCAGCGTCTCGATCAGCGGCGCCCCGGCCGGAACCAGCCGCCCGCCCCGGTGGATCAGCCCTGCGTCCGCGTCGAACTCCGAAGCCATGGCGCTCACCGGATCATGTAGACCTTCCGCACCGTCTCATGGACCGTGCAGACGCCGCCCCACCCGGCCGGGAACACCGCCGCCGTCCCCGGCGCGATCTCGATGGTCTCGCCGTCGTCGGCGACATAGGTCGCGCGCCCCTCGATGAAGTGGCAGAACTCGTCGCGGCCGACGTCGCAGCGCCACTTCCCCGGCGTGCAGAGCCAGAGCCCGGCCTCGGCGCCGCCCTCGCCTTTCCAGAACACGGCGCCCGACGTCCGGCTCTCGCCCTCGATCATGGTCGGGATCACGCCCCAGTCGGCGAGCGGCCCGTCGAAGCCCGCCGCGTCGTCGAGGCGCGGGGCGGAGGAATGCAGTCGCAGCATCAGGCTTTTCCTTCAGCGAGAGCGTCGAGCAGCCGCGCCGCCTTCGCCGGCCCGTCCGCCGCCTGCATGTGCGCCGACGTCGCCGCCAGCTTCGCCTTCATCGCAGGATCGGTCAGGCAGGCGTCGAGCTTCGCGGCGAGGTCGGCGTCGGTCCAGTCGTAGCGGGGCATGCGGAAGCCGTGGCCGGTCTCCTGCACCCGCATCGCGTTGTCGTGCCCGTCCCAGACGTAGGGCATGACGATGGCGGGTTTGCCGAAATACAGGCACTCGGTGAAGGTGTTGTTGCCGCCGTGGTGGATCACCGCGTCGACCTGCGGGATCACCGAGGGCTGCGGATACCACCCCGCCAGATGCACGTTCGGCGGCGGCGGGTCGTATTCGCCGAGGTAGTCGCCCACGTTCACCAGCGCCCGCACCGGCAGCCGCCCGATCGCCTCGATCAGCCGCTTGAGCAGCGCCGTATCCCCCGCCCCGAGCGACCCGAAGGAGACGTAGATCAGCGGCTTGTCCGCATTCGCCGCGAAGGCGGGAACCTCGTAAGGCGCCTCGCGCCGCACGCAGCCCTCAAGATACTGGAAGCGCGCGGGGTCCAGCGGCGTACGGCGGCGGAACTTCACCGGCTCGGGGTAGAGCAGCAGGTTGAGATAGGGCGATGCCTCGAAAAATTCTCCAATCGGATAAGCGTTTTCTCCGCATTCCTTGAGGAACGCGTTGAAGTCGGCGTGGATCGGCCCGATCACCTCGTGGAACCGTTTCTCGAACGCCGCGAAGCCCTCCCGGTCGGTCTCGGAGCACCCCGAGAGGTGGGGCGGGATGTCGGGGTCGGGGATCTCGTTCTCCGAGCACGAGATGATCCGCACCCAAGGCGCGCCCCACTGCTTGATCGCCGGGAACAGGATCACGTTGTCGACGCAGATCACGTCGGGCTTCACCTTCGCGAGCACCTCCGGCAAGTCCTTCTGCGCCCACTTCGCGCTGTCGACGATCGCGCTCCAGCAGTCCTTCACGTAGTTGTCGAGCTGATCTATCGGGGCCTTCGCGAAGTTCGGGATGTGGCCGTTGATGAAGTCCGTCCAGAACTTCGCCATCGCCTCGGGCTCCATCGGCTCCGACAAAGCGACCGGGTGCGCCTCGAACCCGTAGCCTTCGTAGACCTCGACGAAACCGGGATCCGAGAGGAACACCGCCTTGTGCCCCAGCGCCTGCACCGCCTGCGCCACGCCGACCGAGTTCAGCGCCGGGCCGAAGGCGGCTTCGGGAAAGAAGGCGATGGTCTTCGGCATGGGGCGGACTCCGGCGCAGCTTCGTTAACCCTCACCGTGCCGCGGCGCGGCGGCGTTTCGCAAGCGCGGCGTTGATCGGCGGGCGGATTTCCGGCCTAATGCCCGCCGAGCAGACCATACCAAGAAAGAGTTTCATGGCCGCCACGCCCGCCGCAGCGCCCAAGCCCGACCTGTTCGCCGCCGCCGAGCCCGACGCCTACGACGCCAGCGCCATCGAGGTGCTGGAGGGGCTGGAGCCGGTGCGCAAGCGGCCGGGCATGTACATCGGCGGCACCGACGAGCGGGCGCTGCACCACCTCGCCGCCGAGATCCTCGACAACAGCATGGACGAGGCCGTCGCCGGCCACGCCAACCGCATCGAAGTCGAGCTGCGCGGCGACGGGACGCTCGCGATCCGCGACAACGGCCGCGGCCTGCCCGTCGACCCGCACCCCAAGTTTCCCGGCAAGTCGGCGCTCGAAGTGATCTTCACGACGCTGCACGCGGGCGGCAAGTTCTCGGGCAAGGCCTACCAGACGTCGGGCGGCCTGCACGGCGTCGGCGCGTCGGTGGTCAATGCGCTGTCCGTCAGCCTCGACGTCGAGTCGGTGCGCAACCGCACGCTGCACCGCCAGCGCTTCAGCCGCGGCCATCCCCTCGGCCCGCTGGAGGCTGTCGGCCCCGCCCCCAACCGCCGCGGCTCAAGCGTCGCCTTCCTGCCCGACGCGGAGATCTTCGGCGCCGGCGCCCGCTTCCGCCCGACGCGCCTGCATCGGATGGCGCGCTCCAAGGCCTATCTGTTTCCCGGCGTGGAGATCCGCTGGCGCTGCGACCCCGCCCTGATCGCCGACGCCACGCCGGCGGAGGACGTGTTCCACTTCCCCGGCGGTCTCGCCGATTATCTCTCGGAAACCCTCGCCGGCGCCGAGCGGCTGAACGCCGAGCCCTTCGCAGGCCGCGTGACCTTCGCCGAGAAGTTCGGCGCGGACGTCCCCGGCTCCGTCGAATGGGCGCTGATCTGGACGCCCGCCCGCGACGCCTTTCTCAACTCCTACTGCAACACGGTCCCGACGCCGGAGGGCGGCACGCACGAGCAGGGCTTCCGCGCCGCCGTCACCAAGGGCCTGCGCGCCTACGCCGAGCTTGCGGGCGCGAAGAAGGCGCAGCAGATCACGGCCGAGGACGTGTTCGCCGGCGGCTGCGGGATGATCTCGGCCTTCATCCGCGAGCCCGAGTTCGTCGGCCAGACCAAGGACCGCCTCGCCACCGCCGAGGCCGCCCGGCTGGTGGAGGGCGCCGTGCGCGACCGCCTCGACCACTGGCTCGCCGCCGACCCGCGCCGCGCCGACGCGATCCTCGACTACGCCGTCGAACGCGCCGAAGAACGCCTCCGCCGCCGCAAGGAGAAGGAGACCCAGCGCAAGAGCGCGACGCGCAAGCTGCGCCTGCCCGGCAAGCTCGCCGACTGCTCCGACGCCACCCGCGAAGGCTCGGAGATCTTTCTGGTGGAGGGCGACAGCGCCGGCGGCTCGGCGAAGCAGGCCCGTGACCGCCGCTTTCAGGCGGTGCTGCCGCTGCGGGGCAAGATTCTCAACGTCCTCGGCGCCGCCTCCTCGAAGCTCGGCCAGAATCAGGAGCTTCAGGACCTGCTGCAAGCGCTCGGCGTCGCTTCCGGCGCGAAGTACCGCGACGAGGATCTGCGCTACGAGAAGGTCGTCATCATGACCGACGCCGACGTCGACGGCGCCCACATCGCCTCGCTGCTGATGACCTTCTTCTTCACCCAGATGCGCGGGCTGATCGACGCCGGCAAACTCTACCTCGCGCAACCGCCCCTCTATCGCCTCACCCAGGGCGCATCATCGGTTTACGCGCGTGATGACGCCGAGCGCGAGGCGCTTCTTGCGAAGGGTCTCGGCGGCAAGGGCAGGATCGAGGTGTCGCGGTTCAAGGGTCTCGGCGAGATGATGCCGAAGCAGCTCCGCGAGACGACGATGGACCCCGCCACCCGCACCCTGATCCGCGTCACCGCCGCCGAGGACATGCCGGGCGAGACGGGCGACCTCGTCGAGCGGCTGATGGGCAAGAAGCCGGAGCTGCGTTTCCGCTTCATCCAGGACAACGCGCGCTTCGTGGAGGACGTCGACGTCTGACG
>RECW01000089.1 GCA_007693835.1 Paracoccaceae bacterium
AAACAGGGAGACGTCGACCGATGAAAGCCTTCTTCGCCGCCCTCGCCATGGTCGCCTTCGCCGGCGCCGCCTCGGCCTGCCCGTTCACCGCCGCGCAGGAAGCGGAAGCCCCGATCGAGCGCCCTGCGCCGACGAGCTGAACGCCTCGCTTGAACGAGCCCGATCCCGGCGCGCCGGGGTCGGACGCAGCGCCAGTGCAGCCCTTGCGGCAGGTTCGCCTACGCCGTGTGGGGCCGGCGCGGGAGTGGGCTAGCGGCGCACCCATGTCACGAGCGTCTCGGTCTCGGGTCGCGGTCTTTCCGGTGGCGTGACGGTTTCCCTGCCAATGTGCACGAAGCCGGCCACGAACTCCCCGCGAGCGCAGCCGAGCGTGTCTTCAAGCAGCGGACGATCGGTCGCGGCCCAGCCGCTCAGCCAGTTCGCGCCCCAGCCGGCTGCGAGCGCCGCGTTCACCAGCGAGACGCAGACCGCGCCCGCCGACATCAGCTGCTCCCACTCGGGGATCTTCTCCGAGGGTTTCGGCGAGGCGACGACGGCGACGATCACCGCGCCCTGACGGAAGCCCGCCGCCGCCTTCTCGGCCGCCGCCGCGTCGAGGCCGCGCGCCAGCCCCCGCGCCGCCACCGCTTCCGCGATACGTGCGCGGCCTTCGCCTTCGATGACGATGAAGCGCCAGGGAGTCAGCTTGCCATGGTCGGGCACCCGTGCGGCCGCGGTAAGCAGGAGCGACAGCGTCCCCGCGTCGGGCCCTTCGTCGCCCAGCGTCTTCGCAGGGCGCGACCGGCGCGAGAGCAGGAAATCGAGGACGTCGGGCCGCGGCGTCAGCGGGTGAATGGCGGGGCTCTGGGACATGGCGGCCTCGGAAACGGAACCTGCGCCCCAGAGGTCGCCCGAAGGCGCCGGCCGGTCAAGCGGGCGTGAAAGGAACCCTCTGCGGCGACGCCGACAGACGTGCGGGCCGGCAAGGGCTCTCGCGTCGCATGGGCGGCCGCCGAGGCGGTCACCGCGCCGCCCAGCGCGGCTTGCGCCGCTCGAAGAACGCCGCGACGCCTTCCTGCGCCTCGGGGTCCTCCCAGGCGTCGGCGAGGCGGGCGGCGGTGTCGGCGATCACCGTCTCGTCGATCCGCGGCCCGAGCGCGCGCGCCAGCGTCTTGGCCCGCGCCACGGCGCCCGGCGCGGCGGCGAGATACGGCGCGACCTCCCGCTCCACCGCCGCGTCGAGCGCCTCGGCCGCGACCGAGGATGCGGCCAGCCCCAGAGCCACCGCTTCGCGTGCGTCGAACAGACGGGCCGACATGAACACCCGCCGCGCCGGCCCTTCGCCCATACGGGCGATCACGTAAGGCGAGATGGTCGCCGGGATCAGGCCGAGACGCGTCTCGGTCAACCCGAAGCGCGCGCCCTCGGCCGCGACGCAGGCGTCGCACACCGCCATCATGCCGATCCCGCCGCCGTAGGCCTGGCCGTTCACCCGTCCGATCAGCGGCTTCGGCAGTTCGTTCAGCGCCTTCAGCATCCGCGCGAGCCGCGTCGCCTCGGCGATGCGCTCAGGCCGCGTCGCGGCGAACTGGGCGCGCATCCAGCCGAGATCGCCCCCGGCGCAGAAGCTCTCGCCCGCGCCCGTCAGCACCACGACGCGCACGGCGGGGTCGGCGCCGAGGCTGGCGGCGGCTTCGGTGAGTTCGCCGATCATCGCGGCCGACAGTGCGTTATGCTTCTCGGGCCGGTTGAGCGTGAGGGTCGCGACGCCGCGCGCGTCGACCGACAGCGACAGGGTCTCCATCATCCCTCCCAAGGATCATCGGGCGCGTCCTGCTCGCGCCAGCCGAACACCCCCCATGTGCGGCGCATGTGTTCGGGCATCGGCGCTTCGATCACCAGCCGCCGGTCCTCCGAGGGGTGCGGGATCTCCAGCCGGCGCGCGTGGAGGTGGAGCTTGCGGCTGATCTCGCCGCCGAGCTGGGCGCCCCAGCCGGCCCCCTCGTTGGTCTGCGCGTTGCCGCCGTATTTTCCGTCGCCGACCACCGGGCAGCCGATCTCGGCCATGTGCGCGCGCAGCTGGTGGGTTCGGCCCGTCACCGGCCTCAGCGCGACCCACGACGCGCGCCCCGCCGCGCTCTCGATCACCGCGTAGTCGCTGACGGCGCGCTTGGCGCCCGGCGTGCTCTCGACCAGATCGGGCAGGACGCAGAGCATCTTGTCGCCCCGCGCGCCGGGCGCCTTCACGAGACCGTAGCGGATCGTCCCCCTGCGCGGCTTCGGCTCGCCGGCCACCGCCGCCCAGTAGAGCTTGCGCGCCGCGCGGCTGTGGAACGCCTTCGACAGCGCCGCCGCCGCAGGGGCGGTGCGCGCCAGCACGATGACGCCCGAGGTGTCGCGGTCGAGGCGGTGGACCAGCCGCGGCGTCTGGGTGCGCTCGAACTTCAGCGCCTCCTCGAACAGCCCGAGGTGGCGGGTGATCCCCGGTCCGCCCTGCGAGGCGAGGCCGGGCGGCTTGTTGAGGGCGATCACGTCGCGGTCCTTGTAGATGACGCAGGACCGGATGAAGTCGGCGTCGGTCTCGTCGACCGCGGGCGGCGCCGGCTCGGGCGGCGGCGCTTCGGGCAGGGGCGGCACGCGCACGACCTGCCCGGGCAGGATGCGGGTCGCGGCCTGCGCGCGGGCGCCGTCGACGCGGATCTCGCCCTTGCGCAGCATCTTCTCCAGCCGCCCGTGGGTGACGTGGGGGAAGTGCCGGCGGAACCAGCGGTCGAGCCGGACTTCGCCCTCCTCGGCGTCGACGGTGATCTTGGCGACGCCGCTCACGCCAGCGCTCGCCCGGCGGCGATCCCGAGGCCGAGCGCCAGGATCGAGAGGGCGACCGAGCCGCCCATGTAGAGCGCGACCTTCCCGGCCTCGCCGCGCTCGATGAGGTAGAGCGTGTCGAGCGAGAACGCCGAGAAGGTGGTGAAACCGCCGCAGAACCCGGTGGTGACGAACAGCGCGAGCTTCGGCGATGCGGGCGCCCTCTCGACCAGCGCCGCGACGATCACCCCCATCAGCAGCGACCCGACGACGTTGACCGCGAGGGTGCCGTAGGGGAACGCCGGCCCGAGCCATCGCAGCGCCGCGGCGGTCGTGGCGTAGCGCAGCGCGGCGCCGATGGCGCCGCCGACGGCGACGATCGCGAGGGCGGTGGGCGAGATCATGGCCCCATGAAGCGCCGGACGGCGCCGCCGTCAACTGTCGACGCCGCCTGCGGCTCGGCGCGCCGCCAGAAAGCCGCCGAGGAAGGCCGCGAGGTTGGCGGGCAGATCGTCCGACAGATAGCCGCCCTCCTGCACCATCGCGACCGGGGCCGGCAGGCCGGCGAGCAGCCGGCCGGCGGCTGCGAAGCCCTCGGTCGTCACCGCAAGCCCCCGCAGCGGGTCGCGCTCGTGGGCGTCGAGGCCGAGCGCGAGCACCACCGCCCCCGGGGCGAAGGCCGCGACGCGCGCCATGCCCGCCTCGATCGCCGCGAGCCAGGGCGCGTCGTCCGCGCCGAGCGGCAGCGGCAGGTTGAGGTTGAAGCCTTCTCCCGCGCCCTCCCCGCGCTCGTGGGCGTGGCCGACGAAGAAGGGGTAGAACCCGTGCGGGTCCGCGTGGACCGAGACGGTCAGCACGTCGGGGCGGGCGTAGAAGATCGACTGCGTGCCGTTGCCGTGGTGCACGTCGACGTCGAGCACCGCCACCCGCCCATGACGCCCGCGCAGCCTTTCGGCGGCGATGGCGCTGTTGTTCAGGAAGCAGTGGCCGCCGCCCATGTCGGCGCAGGCGTGGTGGCCGGGCGGGCGACAGAGGGCGTAGGCGGCGTCGGCGCCCGCCAGCAGCGCGTCGGCGGCGGCGACGGCGCAATCGGCGGCGCGGCGGGCGGCCTCCCACGTGCCGGGGCCGATGGGGGCGGCGGTGTCGGCGAGGTGCCAGCCGGCGCGCGCCACCACGCTCTCCGGGTAGGTCATGGGGCCGCGGCGCGGGTGGACGTTCGCCACCACCTCCGCGCCCGCGCCCGGCAGCGCGCGCCACGCCGACCATGCGGTTTCGAGGAACGCGAGATAGTCGAGCGAGTGGACGGCGGCGCGCGGGCCGGGCCCTGCGTCGGGCGGCGTCTCCGGCGCGATCCCGACGCGGGAAAGCCCTTCCAGCAGCAGGTCGGCGCGGCGCGGCCGCTCCTCGTTGGCGACCGGGCGGCCGCGGACGAGGAAGAACCGCGGGTCGTGGGCCGCCGTGTCGGGGTGGTGGAAGGCTCTCATGCCGTCGTTCCCTCAAGGGCGCGGAAGCGGTCGACCACCGCCTCCCGCGCAGCGCCGATATGGAACCGGATCGCCGCCGCCGCCGCCGCCGGATCGCCCGCGCGGAGCGCGGCGAGAACGGGCAGGTGGGTCTCCGCGATCAGATGCGCGTCGTCGTAGAGCCGCCCGATCAGCACGAGGCCGAGCCGCATCTCCCAGACGATCTGGTCGAACACGCCGAGCAGCCGCGCGTTGCCGCAGGCGGCGCAGAGCGCGCGGTGGAAGGCGAGGTCGGCGTCGACCTGCTCGACGTGGGCGCCGGCGTCCGCCAGCGCGCGCATCCGCTCGATCTGCGCGGCGAGGCGGGGCAGGGCGCTCGCGGCGCCTGTGCGCGCGAGCCGGGCGGCGGCTTCGGCCTCGATGCAGATCCGCAGTTCGTAGACCGCGTCGAGGTCCGTCGCCGAGACGCTGCGGACGAAGAAGCCGCGGTTCGGGCGGGAGACCAGCAGCCCCGCGCTCTCCAGCAGCCGCGCGGCCTCCCGCACCGGCGCGCGGCTCACGCCCATCTCGCGCGCGGCGGCGCTCTCGGACAGCCGCTCGCCGGGGCGCAGGCGCCCCGCCGTCACCGCGTCGGCCAACTGGCGGGCGATGCGCTGGGGCAGGTCGTCCCGCGGGATCGGCGCGAACAGCGGCGCCTCGATATCGCTCATGGGGTGATCGTAGACGCGGCGCCTGTCGGCTGTCGACACTTTGACGCTTGACTCGGCGTCTGTCGCCCAAAAGGGTGAACGCGACCGACAGGGGAGGCTCCGATGCCCGACGGCCGCGCCGACGCCGACGCCGAGACCGCGATCCGCCGCGACCTCGCCGCCGCCTATCGCCTGATCGCGCTGTTCGGCATGGACGACGGCATCTACACCCACATCTCCGCGCGCCTGCCCGACGCCGGGGACGGCGGCCACCGGTTCCTGCTGAACCCGTTCGGCCTGCGTTTCGACGAGGTGACCGCCGCCAACCTCGTCACCGTCGACCAGGACGGGACGGTGGTGGACGACCCCTACGGCGCCGGCGTCAACGCCGCCGGCTTCACCATCCATTCGGCGGTGCACATGGCGCGGCCCGACGCGCTCTGCGTGCTCCACACCCACACGGTCGCCGGCGTCGCCGTCTCTTCGGTCGAGGAGGGTCTGCTGCCGCTCAACCAGTGGTCGGCGCAGTTCCACGACCGCGTGGCGTTCCACGACTACGAGGGGATCGCGCTCGATCTTTCCGAACGCGAGCGGCTGATCGCGGACCTCGGCGACCGGCAGGTGATGATCCTGCGCAACCACGGCATGCTGACCTGCGGGCGGTCGGTGGCGGAGGCGACGAAGCTCGCGCTCAACCTCGAACGCTCGTGCAAGGCCCAGGTGGCGGCGCTGTCGATGGGGCTGACGCCGCGGCGCCTCGCGCCCGCGCTCGCCGCCCACACCGCCGGGCAGTACGCCGCCTTCTACGACGCGACCGAGGCCTCGGGCGACGACCCCGAATGGCGCGCGCATCTGCGCCTGCTCGACGCGCGCTGCCCCGACTACAAAAGCTGAGGCGCGACGCACGCCGAGGCGCCCCCCAACCGACAGGGAGCCGACCGATGAAGAACCTTCTCCTCTCCGCGGCGTCGCTCGCGCTCGTCGCCGGCGCGGCGCTGGCCGAGCCGCAGCGCGGCGGGCGCGTCGACGTGGTGATCCAGCCCGAGCCGCCCGGCCTGATGGTCGGCCTGCTGCAGAACGCGCCCGTCCAGATGGTGGCGGGCAACATCTACGAGGGCCTGCTGCGCTACGACGCCGACCTCGCGCCGCAACCGGGGCTTGCGCGGGAGTGGGAGGTGTCTGAGGACGGTCTCGTCTACACCTTCCGCCTGGCCGAGAACGCGCGCTGGCACGACGGCGAGCCGTTCACCGCGGAAGACGTGGTGTTCTCGGTCGACGTGTTCCTGCGCGAGACCCATCCGCGGCTCCGCGCCTCCCTCGTGCACGTCGAGACCATCGAGGCGGTGGACGACCACACGGTGCGCTTCACCCTGAACAACCCGTTCGGGCCGTTCCTCGGGCTGTTCGAAGTCGGCACCATGCCGATGGTGCCGAAGCACATCTACGAAGGCACGGACTTCGCCAACAACCCGATGAACGACACGCCGATCGGCACCGGCCCGTTCAGGTTCAACGAGTGGGTGCAGGGCAGCCACATCCATCTGGTGCGCAACGACGATTACCACGTGGAGGGCATGCCCTACCTCGACGAGATCTTCTGGCGCGTGATCCCCGACGCCGCCGCCCGCGCCGTGGCCTTCGAGACCGGACAGGTCGACGTGCTGCCCGGCGGATCGGTCGAGAACTTCGACGTGCCGCGGCTCACGGCCATGGATGGCGTCTGCGTCACGGGGGGCGGCTGGGAGTTCTTCGGGCCGCATTCGTGGATGTGGATCAACCTGCGCGAAGGCCCGACCACGGACGTGCGGTTCCGCCGCGCGATCATGCACGCCATGGACCGCGAGTTCGCCCGCGACGTGGTGTGGAACGGCTTCGGTCGCGTGGCGAGCGGCCCGGTGTCGTCCTCGACGCGGTTCTTCTCCGACGACGTGACGATCTACGATTACGACCCCGACAAGGCGCGCGCGCTGCTCGCCGAGATGGCGTACGACGGAACGCCGATCCGCCTCGTGCCGCTGCCCTACGGCGAGACGTGGCAGCGCTGGGGCGAGGCGGTGCGCCAGAACCTGCTCGACGTCGGCATCAACGTCGAACTGGTGGCGACCGACGTCGCCGGCTGGAACCAGCGCACGTCGGAGTGGGACTTCGACCTCGCCTTCACCTTCCTCTACCAGTTCGGCGACCCGGCGCTGGGCGTGGCGCGCACCTACGTCTCGACCAACATCGCCAAGGGCAGCCCGTGGAACAACGTCTCGGGCTACGTGAACGAGGAGGTGGACCGCCTGTTCGCCGAGGCCGCGGTGGCGGTCGGCGACGAGGCGCGGCAGGCGCTCTACGACGAGGTGCAGCGGATCATCGTCGACGACGTGCCGGTGGCGTGGCTGCTCGAACTCGAGTTCCCGACCATCTACCGCTGCGACCTCGAGAACCTCGTGACCACCGCCATCGGCGTGAACGACGGTTTTCGCGACGCATGGCTCTCGCGCTGACGTGAACCGCTCGCGCCCGGCCCCGGCCGGGCGCGGCATTCCAGCGAGGCCCGCGCCATGACGCTCGCCCTGATCGCGCTCCAGCGCCTCGTGAAAGCGGCGGTCACGCTGCTGCTGATCGCGACGCTGAACTTCCTGCTGATCCACGCAGCCCCCGGCGATCCGGCTGCGGTCATGGCGGGCGAGGCCGGGGCGGCGGACGAACGGTTCATCGCCGACCTCCGCGCCCGGTTCGGGCTCGACCAGCCGTTCCACCTGCGGCTCTGGACCTACGTCTCCAACGTGGCGACGCTCGATCTCGGCTATTCCTACCGCCGCGGCGCGCCAGTGCTCGACCTGATCCTCGACCGCCTTCCCGCCACCCTGCTCCTGACCATGACGGCCTTCGCGGTGTCGCTCGCGCTCGGCGTGCTGCTCGGGGTGATCGCGGCGGCGCGGGTCGGTCGCTGGACCGACAGCCTCGTCACCACCGTGGCGCTCCTGTTCTACGCCACGCCGCTGTTCTGGGTGGCGCTGATGGCGGTGCTGCTGTTCTCGGTCAATCTCGGCTGGTTGCCGGGCTTCGGCTACAGCACGGTCGGCGCCCGGTACACGGGCCTCGCGCACGCGCTCGACGTCGCGCGCCATCTCGTGCTGCCCTCGGTGACGCTCGGGCTGTTCTTCACGGCGGTGTACATGCGCATGACGCGCGCCTCGATGCTCGAGGTGGCGGGGATGGACTTCGTGAAGACCGCCCGCGCCAAGGGGCTCTCGCCCGGCCTGATCCAGCGCCGGCACGTGCTGCGCAACGCCCTGTTGCCGGTGGTCACGCTCGCGGGGCTGCAGGCGGGCCAGTTGATCGGCGGCGCGGTGCTGACCGAGACGGTGTTCGCCTGGCCGGGGATCGGGCGGCTGATGTTCGAGTCGCTGGCTGCGCGCGACTACAGCGTGCTGCTCGGCGTGTTCCTCGTCTCGGCGGCGATGGTGATCCTGTTCAACATCCTCACCGACATCGTCTACCACCTGATCGACCCGCGCATCGGAGCGACCCGATGACCGAGACGCTGGGCGGCGCCGGCGGTCTCGCCGCGTCCGGCGCGCCCTCCGGCGCCCGCGCCTTCTGGCGGCGCTTCGCCCGCAACCGCGGCGCGGTGGTGGGCCTGGCCCTGCTCGCGGTGGTGGTCGCGGTCGCCCTCGCCGCGCCGCTGATCTATCCCGAAAGCCCGTGGCGCATGGTGCAGCGGCCGTTTCTGCCGCCCTTCGCGCACGACGGCCTGCCGCTCGGCACCGACACGCTGGGGCGCAACGTGGCGGCGGGGCTCGCGCACGGCGCGCGGGTGTCGCTGGTGGTGGGGCTCGTCTCGACCCTCGCGGCGCTCGCCATCGGCGTGCCGCTCGGGGCGCTGGCGGGCTATTTCGGCGGCTGGGTGGACGAGATCGCCATGCGGTTCACCGAGTTCTTCCAGACCATCCCGTCCTTCGCGCTGGCCATCGTGCTGGTGGCGATCTTCCAGCCCTCCCTCGGCTCCATCGTGGCGGCCATCGCCATCGTCAGCTGGCCTCCCGTCGCACGCCTCGTACGCGCCGAGGTGATGACCCTGCGCACCCGCGAGTTCGTCGACGCGGCGCGGCTTCAGGGCTTGTCCGACTGGCGCATCCTCACCGGCCAGATCCTGCCGAACGCCGTGTCCCCGATCATCGTCATGGCCTCGCTGATGGTCGCGACCGCCATCCTGCTCGAATCCTCGCTCTCCTTCCTCGGACTCGGCGACCCCAACATCATGTCCTGGGGCTTCATGATCGGGGCGGCGCGCACGGTGATCCGCACCGCGTGGTGGCTGAGCTTCTTCCCCGGCGTCGCGATCCTGCTGACGGTGCTCGCGCTCAACCTGATCGGCGAAGGGCTGAACGACGCGCTCAATCCGCGCCTCGCGCGAGGCGGCCGCTGATGGCGGTGCTGAGCGTCGAGAACCTCACCGTCGCTCTGCCCGACGGCGCGGACCGGCGGAACGCGGTGGAGGACGTCTCCTTCGCGCTGGAGGCCGGCGAGATCCTCTGCGTCGTCGGCGAATCCGGCTCCGGCAAGTCGATGAGCGCGAACGCGATGATGGGGCTGCTGCCGCCGGGCGTGCGCGTCGCCGGCGGACGGGCCCTGTTCGAAGGGCGCGATCTGCTCGCGCTGCCCGAGGCGGCGCGCCGGCGCCTGCGCGGCGCGCGGATCGCGATGATCTTCCAGGAGCCGATGACGGCGCTCAACCCTTTGATGCGCATCGGCGACCAGATCGCCGAGGTGTACGAGGCCCACGGCCGCCTGACGCCGCAGGAGCGCCGCGCCCGCGCGCTGGCGCTGGTGGAGGAGGTCGGCCTCCCCGACCCGCCGCGCATCGTCCGCGCCTATCCCTTCCAGCTGTCTGGCGGGCAGCGCCAGCGCGCGATGATCGCCATGGCGCTCGCGCTCGAACCCGCCATCCTGATCGCCGACGAGCCGACCACCGCCCTCGACGTCACGACGCAGGCCCAGATCCTCGCGCTGATCGCGAAGCTGCGGGAGAGCCACGGCATGGCGGTGATGTTCATCACCCACGACTTCGGCGTGGTCGCCGAGATCGCCGACCGGGTCATCGTCATGCGCCACGGCCGCATCGTGGAGGAGGGACCGGCCCGCGCCGTCCTCGCCGCGCCGCGCCACCCCTACACCCGGGCGCTGATCGCCGCGATCCCCGCGGACGCTCCCCCCGAGGGCCCCGAGCGCCCGCCTGCGCCGCCCGCCCTCGAAGTGCGCGACCTGCGCAAGACCTACGTCACCGGCGGCGGCCCGTTCCGCCCGCGCCGCGAGGTGAAGGCCATCGACGGCGTCTCCTTCACCATCGCCCGCGGCGAAGTGCTGGGGCTGGTGGGGGAGTCCGGATCGGGCAAGTCCACGGTCGGCCGCGCCATCGTGCGGCTGGTGGACCCCGACTCGGGCCACGTCCGCGTCGGGGGCGTCGACATGGCGACGCTGCCGGCCGCCGCGCTGCGCCGGGCGCGGGCGAAGGTGCAGATGGTGTTCCAGGACCCCTACGCCTCGCTCAACCCCCGCGCCCGCATCGCTCGCGTGCTGACCGAAGGCCCGATGGCGATGGGGACGCCGCGGGAGAAGGCGCTCGCTCGCGCGGCGGAATTGCTGGAGACGGTGGGCCTCGACCGGTCGGCGCTCGACCGTTTCCCGCACGAGTTCTCCGGCGGGCAGCGCCAGCGCATCGGCATCGCCCGCGCGCTGGCGATGGACCCGGATCTCGTGATCGCCGACGAGGCGGTGTCGGCGCTCGACGTCTCGATCCAGGCGCAGGTGCTCGACCTGCTGCGCGACCTGCGCGCGCGCCTCGGCCTGTCGCTCCTGTTCATCACCCACGACCTGCGCGTGGCGGCGCAGCTCTGCGACCGGGTTGCGGTGATGCAGCGGGGGCGGCTGGTGGAGATCGGGCCGACTGCGGACGTCTTCCTGCGCCCGCGCCACGCCTACACCCGGCAGCTGCTCGACGCCGTGCCCGGCGCCGGCTGGCGCGAGGCGGCCGTCGCCTGAGGGCGCGCTATCGGCCGGCCTTCTCCGCCGCCTTCGCGGCGTCCCACAGCGCGTCCATCTCGGCGAGGTCGCTGTCCTCGGGGCGCTTGCCGCGCGCGGCGAGGCCGGTCTCCACGGCGCGGAAGCGGCGCTCGAACTTGGCGTTGGCGCGGCGGAGCGCCCGTTCCGGGTCGAGCCCGAGGCGCCGCCCGAGGTTGACCGCGACGAACAGCAGATCGCCGAACTCGTCCTCCAGCCGGTCGGGGTCGGCGGCCTCGGTCTCGGCGGCGAGCTCCTGCGCCTCCTCCACCAGCTTGTCGAGGATCGGCCCGACCGTCCCCCAGTCGAAGCCGACCCGCGCCGCGCGGCGCTGCAGCTTCAAGGCCCGCGTCAGCGCCGGCAGGCCGAGCGCCACCCCGTCGAGCGCGCTGGCCCGCGCGCCGCGCTCTGCGGCCTTGTGCGCCTCCCAGGCCGCCGTCTGCGCTTCGGCGTCGGGGATGTCGGCGTCGCCGAAGACGTGGGGGTGGCGGCGGATCATCTTGTCGCCGACGCCCGCGGCGACGGCGGCGAAGTCGAACAGCCCCGCCTCCTCGGCCATGCGGGCGTGATAGACCACCTGCAGCAACAGGTCGCCGAGTTCGTCGCGGAGGTCGTCCATGGCGCCGCGCTCTATGGCGTCGGCGACCTCGTAGGCCTCCTCGATGGTGTAGGGGGCGATGGAGGCGAAGTCCTGCTCCACGTCCCACGGGCAGCCTGTCTCCGGATCGCGCAGCCGCGCCATCACGTCGAGCAGGCGGGCGAGGGCGGCCTCAGGCGACATAGAGCACGAGGCTCGCCACCGCGGCCGCGAACTGCGCGCCGTTGATCGCGAAGGAGAGGCCGTGCAGCCGCCCGAACCACTTCTTCGCCGAGGCGTCGCCGGCGAGGCTGCGGTCGCGCAGCGCGTTGATCCGCGGCATCAGCACGCGCCACGCGATCAGCCCCAGCGCCGCCATGCCGAACATGATCTTCGACAGGATCGGCCCGCCCGCCACCAGCCCGACGCCCGCCAGCGCGCAGAGCACGGTGACGATGGGGTAGTAGAGCGGGAAAACGCCGCGCACGAACTTGCCCGCCTGATCCTCCGGCAGCAGCCGGAACGCCGATGGCGCGACCACGAAGGAGAACATGGCCATCACGCCGATCAGCAGCGACAGCGCGATCGGCGCGGCGAAGGCGTAGAGCGGGATGGGCGACATGGGGTGCGGCTCCGGCTGCGGCGACGACGCGACCTAAGCCGCGCCCCCGCCCGCGTCCAGTGCTGAGGCTCAGCAGTCGAGGGTGTACTGGCGCTCCCACTCGGAGAGATGCGCCTTGAACTCGCGCCATTCCTGCAGCTTCAGTTTCACGAAGGCGTGCGAGACTTCGGGCCCCAGCGCCTCGATCAGCCGCTTGTCCGCCTCCAGCGCCCTGAGCGCGTCGAGCAGGTTGAGCGGCAGGAGCTTGGCGTTCTTCACCTTCCAGCCTTCCGCGTACATGTCGATGTCGAGCCGCTTGCCGGGGTCGAGCTTGCGCTCGATCCCGTCGAGGCCGCAGGCGAGGATCGCGGCGGGGTAGAGGTACGGGTTCACCGCGCCGTCGGCGAGGCGCAACTCGAATCGGCCGCCGTCCGGTATCCGGATCATGTGGGTGCGGTTGTTGCCGCCGTAGGTGATGGTGTTCGGCGACCAGGTGGCGCCCGAGGTGGTGCGCGGCGCGTTCAGGCGCTTGTAGCTGTTGACCGTGGGGCTCGAGAACGCCGTCAGCGCCGGCCCGTGCGCCATCAGCCCGCCGAGGAAATTGTAGCCGAGCGCCGAGACGCCGAGCTCGCCCGCAGGGTCGTCGAACAGGTTCATCGCGCCGTCGGCGTCCCACAGCGAGACGTGGGCGTGGCAGCCGTTGCCGGTCAGGTGGATGAAGGGCTTCGGCATGAAGGTGGCGCGCAGCCCGTGCTTCTCCGCCACCGTCTTGGCCATGTATTTGAAAAACGCGTGGCGGTCGGCGGTGACGAGGGCGTCGTCGTAGTCCCAGTTCATCTCGAACTGGCCGTTGGCGTCCTCGTGGTCGTTCTGGTAGGGGCCCCAGCCGAGCGTCTGCATGGCGTCGCAGAGCTCCTTGATGACGTCGTAGCGGCGCATCAGGGCGCTGATGTCGTAACAGGGCTTGATCTGGTCGTCGGCCTTGTCGGCGATGGCCTCGCCCGAGGGATCGATCAGGAAGAACTCGCATTCGACGCCGTGCTTCATGCGCCAGCCCTTCTCGGCGGCGCGGGCGATCTGGCGCTTGAGCGCGACGCGCGGCGCCTGCGCGACCGGCCGGCCCTCCATGTGCAGATCCGCCGCCACCCAGGCGACTTCCGGCTTCCAGGGCAGTTGCGTGACGCTCGCGGGGTCGGGGATGGCGAACATGTCCGGGTGCGCCGGCGTCATGTCGAGCCAGACCGCGAAGCCGGCGAAGCCCGCGCCGTTCTTCTGCATGTCCGCGATCGCCGAGGCGGGGACGAGCTTGGCGCGCATCACGCCGAACAGGTCGGTGAACGAGATCTGGAAATACTCGACGCCGTTGTGCTTGGCGTATTCGGCCAGATCGGTCATGCGCGGGCTCCTGTCCTGTCGGTGGGTCCGCCGGTCTGACGCGCCGGCGGTTGCAGAGGGGGGCGGGCGGCCGCAGGGCCGCCGCCGGTCAGTAGCGGGCGGAGACGCCCGGTATCCAGTCGGTGCCGGCGAGCGGCACCTTCGCCATCGCCGCCGCCTCGACCGTGAGGGCGACGAGGTCCTCCGGCTCCAGGTTGCGGACGTCGGACTTGCCGCAGGCCCGCGCGATGGTCTGGCATTCCAGCGTCATCACGTTGAGGAAGTTGGCGAGCCGCCGTCCGCCCTCGACCGGGTCGAGCCGTTTCGCAAGCTCCGGGTCCTGCGTGGTGATGCCGGCCGGGTCGCGCCCTTCGTGCCAGTCGTCGTAGGCGCCCGCCGTCGTGCCGAGCGCCGCGTAATCCTTCTCCCACCGCGGGTCGTTGTCGCCGAGCGCCACAAGCGCCGCCGTGCCGATGCTCGCCGCATCCGCGCCGAGGGCCAGGATCTTGGCGACGTCGGCCCCGTTCCGCACCCCGCCCGAGACGATGAGTTGCACCTTGCGATGCATGTCGAGGTCCTTCAGCGCCTGCACCGCCGGGCGGATCGCGGCCATGGTCGGGATGCCGACATGCTCGATGAACACGTCCTGCGTCGCCGCCGTGCCGCCCTGCATCCCGTCGAGCACCACCGCGTCCGCCCCCGCCTTCACCGAGAGCGCGACGTCGTAGTAGGGCCGCGAGGCGCCGATCTTGATCAGGATCGGCACCTGCCAGTCGGTGATCTCGCGCAGTTCCTGAATCTTGATCTCGAGGTCGTCGGGGCCGGTCCAGTCGGGGTGACGGCAGGCCGAGCGCTGGTCGACGCCCTTGGGCAGCGTGCGCATCTGCGCCACGCGGTCGGTGATCTTCTGGCCGAGCAGCATGCCCCCGCCGCCGGGCTTGGCGCCCTGGCCCACCACCACCTCGATGGCGTCGGCCTTGC
>RECW01000012.1 GCA_007693835.1 Paracoccaceae bacterium
TTCGAGCCGGAAGGCGCGGCGCGCCAGCACGTCGCCTGCGCGCGCGCCGAGGATCGCGCGCGCCTCGTATTGCTGCCACCAGCTCTCGGTCGCGCGGTCATACATCACGAGATCGGAATGGCGGAGCTTGCCGGTGGTTCCGAAGCTGGTCTCGACGCCGTCCACGACGCGCTCGACCACGACGCCCGAATTGCAGAGCGGGCAGTAGGTGACGGCGAGCGGGACGCCGCCCACCGTGTCGTTGACGATCTCGTGCCAGATCAGGATCGAGAGCGGATAGGCGCGGGCGTCGCCGGCGATCTCGACGCTCATCACCGGCGCGCGGTCCGGCTCCTCCGCGTCGGCGACGGATACGAAGACGGGCGCGTCGATCGAGGGGATGCCGTCTTTCGGCGGGCCGCCCGAGACGATCTCCTCGAAGGGGACGAGCGCGCGGGAGAAATCGGTGTCGGGCCATTCCCGCGCCCAGTCCGCCGGCGGCGCCGCGAAGGCGGGCGCGGCGACGAGCGCGAGGGCGAGCGCGACTCTCACGCGACCGCCCCGCGCGGCGCGGCGCGGCGTCGGCCGAGCAGCGCGTCGAGCGAGACGGCGCCGGCGCCCTTGAGCACGAGGTAGACCAGCGGGACCATCCAGAGCGCGCGCTGGTCGAGGATGGCGCTGTCGGCGTGGCGGTCGAACCAGGCGCCGATGGTCGCGGCGTCGACGCCGTGGAAGGCGATGTCGACATATGACTGAACGAGCACGAAGACGATCATGCCGAGGGCTGCGAGGCGCGTGGCGAGGCCCAGCACGATCAGCAGCGGCAGGACGAACTCGGCGTAGGTCCCGAGCCGCACGATCGCGCCCCAGGGCAGGAAGGGGATCGCCGAGACGTCGTAGCCGTAGGCCTCGACGACGGGGGGCAGGATCTGGAAATAGGCCGCCGGGCGGATCGAGAGGAAGCCGAGCAGGCCCGGCTCGACCTTCGTGGCGGCGGCGTTCCAGAAATAGACCAGCAGCACCGCGGCGAAGACGCAGCGCGCGAGCAGCCCCGGCGCCCAGTCGCCCGCGGCGCGGTCGAGGGCGGCGAAGGCGCGGTCGTGCAGGCGCAGGGCGGCGGCGAGAACCGGCATCGCGAGGCTCCTTCAGGGTTCCAGCGCAGTCACGAGACCGGCCGCGAAGAGCGCGGCGATCTCGGCGGAGAGGTCGAAGGCGGGGTCGACGGCGCCGGCCTCGGCCGCAGCGCCGAAGCGCCCGCCCGCGACGATCGCCGAGAGGAACGCCGCAGCCTCGGGCGCGAGCGCTCGGACGGTCACTTCGTCTTCAGGGCGCGCGACCAGCGCCGTCTCGGGGCGCGAGAGGTCGAGGGCGGTGCGCGGCGCCCGGCCGGTCGTCTCGGCCCAGAGCGCGACCACGGGAAAGCGCGAGGCGACGAGGCGGACGGAGGGGTGGAGCCGGAGCCGCTTCTCCGCCAGCGCCCCCGGCGCGACGGCGCCGAGCGCCGAGAGCGGCAGGGCCAGCGCCTCGGGCGCGTGATACGCGCGCGTGCGCGCCCATTCGAGCCGCGCGACGTCGCCGAGATAGGGGACGGAGGCCGCCGGCGGGAAGGCGTCCAGCCAGCCGCCGAAGGCCCCGCCCCACTCCATGAGCACGGGCGAGCGCGGCGGATGCGCCCGGGCGAAGGCGGCCGCCGCGGCGCGGAAGAACGCCTCGCCGGTCAGCGCGCGGACCGCGGGACAGGTCTCGGCCAGCGCGTCGACGAGACCCGCCAGCACGTTGTTGCGGTGGACGGCGAAGCGGCGCGCGTCGCGCGTCGGCGCCGGCCGCGCCGGGTCGAGCAGCGCGCCGGCCATCCGCGCCTCCAGCGTCGGCGGCCCGGACGGCGCAGGCTCAGAGGGCGCAGGCATGGCCGCCCCCCGTCGCCAGAACGTGCTCGACCGCCTCGGCCTCGGCGCGCAGGATCGGCCAGTCGGGGATGTCGGCGTCCCATTCCACCAGCGTCGGCAGGGGGCCGACGCGGGCGATCAGCGCGGCGTAGAGCGCCCAGACGGCCGCGGCCACCGGACGATCGTGGGCGTCGATCAGCAGCCGCCCGCCGTTCTCGTCCGTCTCGACCGCATGGCCGGCGAGATGGACCTCGCCGACCAGCCCGACCGGGAAGGCGGCGAGATAGGCCATCGGGTCGAAACCCTGATTGACCGCCGAGACATGGACGTTGGCGACGTCGAGCAGCAGCCCGCAGCCGGTGCGCCGCGCGATCTCGGCGAGGAAGTCGGTCTCGGCCCAGTCCGCCTGCTCGAAGGCGACGTAGGCCGTAGGGTTCTCCAGCAGCAGGCGGCGGCCGAGCGCGTCCTGCGCCTGATCGACATGCTCGCAGACGCGCGCCAGCGTCGCGCCCGTGTAGGGCAGCGGCAGCAGGTCGTTGTAGTAGACGCCGTCATGGCTCGACCAGGCGAGGTGTTCGGAGAAGGCGGCGGGCGCGAAGCCGTCGATCAGCGCGCGCAGCCGCGCCAGATGCGCGCGGTCGAGCGGGCCTTCGCCGCCGATCGAGAGCCCGACGCCGTGCAGCGACAGCGGCCAGCGTTCGGCGAGCGCGGCCAGCATCCGCAGCGGCGGGCCGCCGGCGCCCATGTAGTTCTCGGCGTGAATTTCGAAGAAGCCGATCGCCGGGTCTTCGCCCATGATGGCGGCGAAATGGGCGGGCTTGAAGGAGACGCCGGCGCGGGCCGGCAGGCCGGCGCGCGGCGCGAGCGCAGGCGCAGGCGCGTCGAGGGCGGCGTGGGCGTTCATGGGTCGGCCTCCTGTCGGAGAAGGCGCCCCGGCCGGAGCGGCCGGGGCGCGCGCGGCTCACGCGGGCAGGTCGCGGTCGAGCTCCTCGAGCGCGCCGCGCCGGTCGCCGGGCAGCGCGAACTGCTCGCCGGCGTCGGGGTCGCCGTATTTCAGGCAGTCGCCGGCGGGCACCAGCGTCCAGGCGTTGCCCTGCCAGTCGA
>RECW01000127.1 GCA_007693835.1 Paracoccaceae bacterium
CGCCCGCCGCCGCCGCCGCGTCGACCCGCGCCACCGCGTCCGACAGCGCGCCGCCCGCGTCCCGCGCGCCATCCAGCGCGGTCACCTGCGCATGCATCCTGTCCGTCAGGTCCGCCGCGGCCCCGTTCAGCGCCTCGGAGCGCGCCGCCATGTCCTCGGTCGCGTCGTGGATCGCCGAGACGAGCGCGCGCATGCCCGCGCCGACGCCGTCGAGCCGCTCGATCAGCGCGCCGAACGCGCCGGGGTGGCCGCGCGAGCCGCGCACCGAGAGATCGCCCGAGGCCATCAGCTCCGCGAGCGCGATCGCCTCGTCGAGCGCGCTCTGCGCCGTCGCCAGCGCCGCGTTCGCCGTCTCGGCGCCGGGCGACGGGGCGACCCGCGCGGCCAGCGCGCCGGCGGAGAGGCGCTCCAGCGCGGCGCCGAGCGCAGGGGCGAGGTCCGGCGCAGGTTCGGGCGGCGGCGTCGGCGGCGTCGCCGCGGGCGTCTCGACGGGTTCAGGATCGGGCGGCGCGCGGCGCCATGCGGCCAGCGCGGCGGCCGGCGCCGCGAGGGCGGCGAGCCACGGCGCAAGTCCCGTCGGCGCGACGCCCGCTGCGGCGAGGCCGGGCGCGCCGAGCGCGAGACAAACGGCAAGCACGGCGAGGGCGAGGCGATCGGCGGTCATCGGCGTCTCCCTGTTCGCCCCCTCCCTAGGGCGCGCAGGTCAACGCCCCCCTAACGCCCTCGCCGAAACGTCGCAGGGGGGCTATCTAGCGAAGACGGCGACAACGCGGGGGCGGGGCGGATGACGGAGCAGCGGTTTCTTTCGGTCCGCGGCGCGCGCGAGCACAACCTCAAGGGCGTCGACGTCGACATTCCGCGCGACCAACTCACGGTGATCACGGGGCTTTCCGGCTCCGGCAAGTCCTCGCTCGCCTTCGACACGATCTACGCCGAAGGCCAGCGCCGCTACGTCGAATCGCTGTCGGCCTACGCGCGCCAGTTCCTGCAGATGATGCACAAGCCCGACGTCGACCACATCGAGGGCCTGTCGCCGGCGATCTCCATCGAGCAGAAGACCACCAGCCGCAACCCGCGCTCGACCGTCGGCACCGTCACCGAGATCTACGACTACCTGCGCCTGCTGTTCGCCCGCGCCGGCACCCCCTATTCCCCCGCGACCGGCCTGCCGATCGAGGCGCAGCAGGTCTCCGAGATGGTCGACCGCGTGATGGCGATGCCGGAGGGGACGCGCGCCTACCTGCTCGCGCCGATCATCCGCGACCGCAAGGGCGAATACCGCAAGGAGTTCGCCGAGCTGCGCAAGCAGGGCTTCCAGCGCGTCAAGGTCGACGGCGCGTTCCACGAACTCGACGAACCGCCGACGCTCGACAAGAAGCTGCGCCACGACATCGACGTGGTGGTCGACCGCATCGTGGTGCGCGACGGGCTGGCGCAGCGGCTCGCCGACAGCTTCTCGACCGCGCTCAAGCTCGCCGACGGCATCGCCGTGATCGAGACCGCCCCGGCCGAGGGCGAGCCCGAGCGCATCGTGTTCTCCGAGAACTTCGCCTGCCCGGTCTCGGGCTTCACCATCCCCGAGATCGAGCCGCGGCTGTTCAGCTTCAACGCCCCCTTCGGCGCTTGTCCCGCCTGCGACGGTCTCGGCGTGGAGCTCTATTTCGACGCGCGGCTCGTCGTGCCGGACGACTCGCTCTCGGTCTACGCCGGCGCCATCGCGCCCTGGGCCAAGACCAAGACCCCCTATTTCCGCCAGACGCTCGAGGCGCTCGGGCGGCACTACAAATTCGACATCCACAAGCCGTGGCGCAAACTGCCCGACGCGGTGAAGGAGATGCTGCTCCACGGCTCGGCCGGCGAGGAGATCAAGTTCCGCTACGACGACGGCGGGCGCGTCTATGAGGTGGTCCGCGCCTTCGAGGGCGTGATCCCGAACATGGAGCGGCGCTACCGCGAGACCGACTCGAACTGGGTCCGCGAGGAGTTCGAGCGCTACCAGAACAACCGCGCCTGCGGCGCCTGCGGCGGCTATCGGCTGAAGGCGCAGGCGCTCGCCGTGCGCATCCACGGCCGCCACATCGGGCAGGTGACGGAACTCAGCATCCGCGAGGCGCTGGCGTGGATCGAGGCGACGCCGCCGACGCTCTCGCGCCAGAAGGCGGAGATCGCCGGGCCGATCCTGAAGGAGATCCGCGAGCGGCTGGGCTTTCTGGTCAACGTCGGCCTCGACTACCTGACGCTCGCGCGCAACGCCGGCACGTTGTCGGGCGGCGAGAGCCAGCGCATCCGCCTCGCCAGCCAGATCGGCAGCGGCCTGACCGGCGTGCTCTACGTGCTCGACGAACCCTCCATCGGGCTGCACCAGCGCGACAACGACCGGCTGCTGACCTCGCTCAAGGGCCTGCGCGACCAGGGCAACACGGTGCTGGTGGTCGAACACGACGAGGAGGCGATCCGCGAGGCGGACCATGTCATCGACATCGGCCCCGGCGCCGGCGTCCACGGCGGGCGGGTGATCGCCGCCGGCGCGCCGCACGAGATCGCGGCGCACCCTGCGTCCCTCACCGGCGCCTATCTCCGCGGCGACCGCGAGATCGCCACACCGCTCGACCGCAGGCCTGGAAACGGCAAGTTCGTCCGCGTGGTCAACGCCGTCGGCAACAACCTGAAGGGCGTCACCGAGCAGATACCGCTCGGGACCTTCACCTGCGTCACCGGGGTCTCGGGCGGCGGCAAGTCCACCTTCACCATCGAGACCCTCTACAAGACCGCCGCGATGCGCCTGAACGGCGCGCGGGAGAACCCGGCGCCCTGCGACCGCGTCGAGGGGCTGGAGCAGCTCGACAAGGTCATCGACATCGACCAGTCGCCGATCGGCCGCACGCCGCGCTCGAACCCCGCCACCTACACCGGCGCCTTCACGCCGATCCGCGACTGGTTCGCCGGGCTGCCGGAGGCGAAGGCCCGCGGCTACCAGCCCGGCCGCTTCAGCTTCAACGTGAAGGGCGGGCGCTGCGAGGCCTGCCAGGGCGACGGCGTCATCAAGATCGAGATGCACTTCCTTCCGGACGTCTACGTCGAGTGCGAGACCTGCAAGGGCAAGCGCTACAACCGCGAGACGCTGGAGGTGCTCTACAAGGGCAAGTCCATCGCCGACGTGCTCGACATGACGGTGGAGGACGGCGTCGGCTTCTTCGACGCGATCCCCGCGATCCGCGAGAAGCTGGAGACGCTGGAGCGCGTGGGCTTGGGCTACATCAAGATCGGCCAGCAGGCGACCACGCTCTCGGGCGGCGAGGCGCAGCGGGTGAAGCTGTCGAAGGAGCTGGCGAAGCGCGCCACCGGCCGCACCCTCTACATCCTCGACGAGCCGACCACCGGGCTGCATTTCGAAGACGTGCGCAAGCTGCTCGAAGTGCTGCACGAACTGGTGCAGGCGGGGAACACCGTGGTGGTGATCGAGCACAACCTCGACGTCATCAAGACCGCCGACTGGCTGCTCGACTTCGGCCCCGAGGGCGGCGACGGCGGCGGGCGGATCGTCGCCACGGGCGCGCCGGAGGCTGTGGCCGAAAACCCCGAGAGCCACACCGGGCGGTATCTGCGCCCGATTCTGGCGCGACAGGGGCGGATCGCGGCCGAATGACGTAGGGTATCCCTCCTGCGGGGGAACGATGCGGCGCGCAAGCCGAATCGACCCGCATGCAGGGAGGCCGCGACGATGTCTGATCAAGAATCGAACGACCCTCACACGATAGAAATCCTGGTCGGCGACGACGAGGACGCGTTGACGCTGATCGCGTCACAGACTGTCGAGATCGCGCCGGACGGGGTCGGCGCGACGGTCGTAGACAGTTTCGAGACCCCTGGCGCCTTCGCCTTCGCGCCCGAAGCGCCGCCGCTGACGGCAGGAAAAGGCGATGTCGCCCTGGCGGCCGCCCGCTTCGCCTGGGATGTCGTGAAGGGGTCGCGGCCGGTCGCGGTGACCAAGGGGGCGTTCACCACGGTGCTGGACAGCCGGGAGATGGACCCCCTGCGCTATCCCAACGCAAAACCGTTCAGGAGCAAGCTCTACCGTGTGCGGTTCAAGAACATCTTCGGCTCCGTCGTGGCCGGCGTCGATCTGCGCTGCGTCGGCTCTCACGCCGCTCAAAAGCCGCCGGGCAGCGACGTCCCGGAGGGATGCTATCTGCCGCAAGTCGCCTTCGACATCGCCCACGCGCACGCCGCCTTCACCACCAGCATAGAAGCCGCCGCGTCGATCACCGCCCCGGCGAACATCGGTTCCGCCGACATGGTTGACCCTCTCGTCTATGTTAAGGTTCTCGTCAACTATACGGGCGCGTTCAAGGCCGAGTCGAAACCGATCACCTTGAAGGTCACCGGGCGCGGCGGCGTCGTCAAATGATCGGGCGCCGACGAGCGGCCGGGCCGTCGGCAAAGCGGCGTGTCAGTTGTCGGCGTCGAACCCGACCGCGGCGGCGTCGGGCTGACCGTCGCGACGCCGCCGTCGGAACCCGGTTCGGAGAGACTCCGGAACCGCGGAGGGCGCAAGCCGCGCTCTTGAAGGGCCGATCGCGGCTGAACCACCGGATCCCCGTCCAGCTCCCGCATCCAGCGCGGCGGCACGCACTCAGCCAGATCCAGGTCCCGGCAGGCCCGAGCTGCCGCCACGCCCCGACCGCGAACCAGCCTCACCGCCTCGAGCTTGAACTCACGGCCGAACTTCCGACGTCCCGTAAATCCCTCCGATCCCGCTGAAAGACCTGATCTCGGCGTCCACGGAACCGGCAGCAGCTCGCTGCGTCTCCCTGGAGAAGATCGTCCGCTCGCTGCCGGAGGCGTCGGCCGACCTCGGCGAGCCGCCCGCCATGCGGTTCTTCGGGGTGATCCTGCCGCTGTCGATGCCCGGCGTGGTGTCGGGGACGCTCCTGATGTTCATCCCCACCGCGGGCGACCACGTGAGGCCGGCGCTGGTCGGCGGGTCGGACGCGCGGATGATCGCCAACCTCATCCAGCCTCAGTTCTCCACGGTCGCCAACCGGCCGATGGGCGCCGCGCTGGCGATCACCGTGATCCTCGCCATCGCGCTGATCGGGCGGGCGTTCCTCGGGCCGACGGCCGCGCTGAGGCGGTGGGCGCGATGAGCCGGCGGCACGCGCTCCACCGCCCGAACCGCGCGTTGCAGCTCTACGCCGCGGCGTTCATGGCGCTGCTCCACGGGCCGACCCTGTTCATCCCGCTGGTCTCCTTCGGCGAGGGGCTCGACATCCGCTTCCCCATCGAGGGCTTCACCCTGCGCTGGCGTGCGGCGCTGTTCGGGCGCACGTCGGTGCTGCGGGCGCTGGAGAACGGCGTACGGGTCGCGCTCGGGCCGGGTGGTCTCGCGCGCGAACGGTCTCACCCGCGTCGCGATCGCCGGCTGCGCCGACGTGGCCGTTCCGGCGGAGCGGCCGGCGGGCGGCGACGGCCTCCCCTGCCTCGCCATCCGCCCCGAGCGGATCGCGCTGCGCGCCGCGGCGCATGACGCGCCCGCAGTCCAGGGCGCGGTGCGCGACCGGGTTATCTGGGCGGGCGGGGCCGTTTCCACGTCGATCTTGCCGAAACGGGGCGGACGATGGTGATGTAGGTCCCCAACGATGCGGCGACCGCCGCCGCGCTTGGGCGGCGGTCTGGCTGTCGTGGTCGGCCGACGCGATGATCCCGCTGCGCGACGACGCCAAGCAAGGAGCAGACCATGCCTGACATGGCGACGACCGCGCGCCGGGCGCAGACGCGCCGAATCGAAGGAGACGCGGGCGCAGCAGCTGATCGACGCGGCGATGCGGACCATCGCGATGCACGGGCTGGCCGGCGCGATCACGGCGCTGCTGACCGAGCGGGCGGGGCTTTCGGCCGGGATCATCGACCTGCGCTTCGGCTCGAAGGACAAGCTGCTCGCCGCTGCGCTGGAGCGGCTGGTGATGGCGCACCGCGCCAAGTCGATCGCGGCGGCGCGCAACCCCATGCTCGACCCCGCCGCGCGGCTCTGGGCGCCGATGGAGGCGCATTTCGCACACGACGTCCGCACGCCGACCAGGATCGCCGTCTGGTTCGCCTGCTTCGGCGAGGCGCGCCGCCGCGCCCGCTGCCGGCGCATCTCGGAGAGCTTCGACACCGAGCGCACCGACTTCATGGAGAGCTGCGGCGAGGCGCTGATGGCCGGGAGCGGCGCGCCGGGCCTCGACCCCGAGCGCTTCGCGCAGCTGATCGAAAGCGCTGCGGACGGCCTCTGCCTCGACATGCCGCCTTATCCCGACGAGGTGGGCGCGGCCTCCGCGCGCGAGCAGATGCGCGCCTTCTTTCCCCGCCGCTTCGCGCCGCCGGAGGCCGCGCGATGACTGGGCGGCCGTCACGGGGAACCGTCATGCGCGGCGCCGCGTCTCCCGCACCGGCTTCGGGCGCGACCCCTTCGCGCGCGCTGCCGACCAACCCGCGCGTCGTCGTGAGCGGCGCGGGCGCAGCGGGGATCGCCGCGGCGCGCGCGCTGATCGCCGCGGGGCTTGAGGTCGCCGTGATCGAGGCGGCCGACCGCATCGGCGGCCGCGCCTCGACCGACGCCGACGCCCTCGGCCAGCCCATCGGCGGGGGCGCGATCTGGCTGCAAGGCCCGGCGGACATGCCCCTCCTCGCGCTGGCGCGAGAGGCCGGCCTCGGCCTGCATGACCACGCCGGCGCCCGCGCCGTGTGCCTCGTCGGCGACCGCCGCGCCGACGCCGGCGAGCGCCGGCTGCGCGACAGGGCGTGGGCCGCCGTCCATGGCGCGCTCGAAGCCGCGGAGGGCGACGTCGCCGCCGCTTCGGTCCTGTCGTGGGAGGCGTCTTTCGTCGAGAGCGTCGCGATACGGATCCAGCCGATGGACTTCGGCGTCGACATGGACGCGCCTTCCACCGCCGACTGGGCGTCCTGCGCCGACTCGGAGACCAATCATCTGGCGCGCGAAGGGTCGGGCGCCCGCCTCGCGCGGATGGGCGAGGGATTGTCCCTGCGCCTGCGGACCGCGGCGCGCGCCGTCGACTGGTCGCCGAACGCCTTCGTCTCCCACGCCGTAGACGACCCGATGCCGGCCGAGGCCTGCTGCTTCCTCGCGCTCCCGACAGGCCACGACTACGTGGCAGGCTTCGCCGGCGGCGCTTTCGGCCGCGCGCTGGAGCGGGAGGGCGAAGCGGCGGCCGTCGCCTTCGCCCCAGACCGCTTCGCGGCCACGCTCGGGGAGGACGTGCGCAAGCGTTTTCGCCGCGGTCTGATGTCGGGGTGGGATGCGAACCCGCTGACGCGCGGCGCCTATCGGGCGGCGCGGCCCGGCGGCTTCGCGGCCTGCGCCGCGAAGGCCGAGCCGCTTGGCGACCGGGTGTTCTTCGCCGGCGAGGCGATGGCGACGCCGTTCGCCGCGCTGGTCTCCGGCGCGCAGATGCAGGGCGCGCAGGGCGCCGAGACCGTCGCCCGCACGCTCGATGCGCCGGGCTGCCGCGGCTGCGCCGCGCGCGGCGCGGCGAAGGCCCGCGCAAGGGAGACCGACCGATGACCGACCAGACGCCGATCACGGGCGCCGTCCGCCGCGACCCGCGCTACGACGTCCTGTTCCAGCCTGTGCGGATCGGGCCGGTGACCGCGCCGAACCGCTTCTATCAGGTCCCCCACTGCACCGGTATGGGCCACCTGCGCCCGCACATGGTCGCGGCGATGCGGGGGGTGAAGGCCGAGGGCGGCTGGGGCGTGGTCTGCACCGAGTTCAACTCGATCCACCCCACCTCGGACGACCTGACCTACGTCTCGGCGACGCTCTGGAACGACGACGACGTCCGCGCGAACCGGCTGATGACCGAGGCGGTGCACGCCCATGGCGCGCTGGCCGGGGCGGAACTCTGGCACGGCGGCGCACGCAGCGCGAACAACTTCACGCGGCTGACGCCGATGGACGTGGCCTGCCTGCCGAACCTCGCCGGCCACCCCTACCAGACCCGCGCCATGGACCGCGCCGACATCCGCGACCTGCGCCGCTGGCACCGCAAGGCGGCCCTCAGGGCGCGGGAGGCGGGGTTCGACATCGTCTACGTCTACGCCACCCACGGCTATCTGCTGGCGAACTTCCTCGACCCGAAGGTCAACACCCGCACCGACGAATACGGCGGGCGCCTCGAGAACCGCGTCCGCCTCGTGCGCGAACTGATCGAGGATGCGAAGGAGGCGGTGGGCGACCGCTGCGCCGTCGCGGTCCGGTTCAAGGCCGACGAGACCATCGGCGCGGACGGAAAGCCCGAATGGGGCGAGCGGCGCGAGATGTTCGCGATGCTCGCCGAACTGCCCGACCTCTGGGACATCAACATCGCCGACTACACGCTGGAGATGGGCGCCTCGCGCTTCGCCAAGGAAGGCGCGCTCGAGCCCTACATGGCCTGGGTGAAGCAGGCGACGACGAAGCCTGTGGTCACGGTCGGCCGCTTCACCTCGCCCGACACCATGGTCAGCCAGATCCGGCGCGGGATCACGGATCTGATCGGCGCGGCGCGGCCCTCGATCGCCGACCCCTTCCTGCCCCGCAAGATCGAGGAGGGGCGGATCGAGGACATCCGCGAGTGCATCGGCTGCAACGTCTGCTACTCGGGCGACAGCCTCGGCGTGCCGATCCGGTGCACCCAGAACCCGACGATGGGCGAGGAGTGGCGGCGCGGCTGGCACCCCGAGCGCGCCGCGCCGCGCGCCCGCGCCGGCCGGGCGCTGGTCGTGGGGGCTGGCCCCGCGGGGCTCGAGGCCGCGCGCGCGCTCGGCCTGCGCGGCTACGCCGTGATGCTGGCCGAGGCGACGCGGACGCTCGGCGGACGGGTGGCGCGGGAGGCCGCGCTGCCCGGCCTCGGCGAATACATCCGCGTGCGCGACTACCGCGAGCAGCAACTGCGAAAGATGACGAACGTCGAGGTTTTCCGCGAAAGCCGCCTGACCGCCGAGGACGTGTTCGAGATCGGGGCCGACCACGTCGCCGTCGCCACCGGCGCGCGCTGGCGGCGCGACCGCTTCGACGGCAAGGCCTATGTCCCGGTCGCGGTCGGCGGCGCGGCGGTGCTGACGCCCGACGACGTGATGGACGGGCGCCTGCCGGAAGGGCCTGCGGTGGTGTTCGACGGCGACGGCTACATGATGGGGGGCGTGATCGCCGAGCGGCTCGCCCTCGCGGGTCTGGAGACGACCTACGTCACCGCGTCCGACAGCGTGTCGGCCTGGGCCGGCAACACGGCCGAGCGCTGGCGCGTCCGAACCCGGCTGATGGGTCTCGGCGTGCGCATCGTCACCGCCCACAGCCTGACCGCCTTCGACGGCGAGGGCGCGGACCTGGTTTGCGCGTACTCGGGCGCGGCGCAGCGCCTCCCCGCCGGCGGCGTGGTGATGGTCGGCCAGCGGTCGCCCTGCGACGCGCTATACCACGACATCCTCGCCCGAGCCGGCGGCGACGCGGCCCGGCTGCCGTTCACGCTGCGACGGATCGGCGACTGCGAGGCGCCGGCGCTGATCGCCGCCGCCGTCTACGCCGGGCATCGCTACGCCGCCGAGCTCGACGAAGACGTCGACACGGACGAACCCCTGCGCCACGATCGGCCCGTCGTGAGCGCCGGCGGCGGGTGAAGGACGCCGCCGCGCCCTGCGCCGCGCCTGTCGAACGCGGCGCAGGCCGAGGCTCAGGCTTCGCCGCGCAAGGAGGAGAACGGGACCATGTACGAGATCGATCCGGCCCGGACCGATCTGATCCGCGAGTTCGAGGCCAAACCCGGCGGCCCCTACAGCGCGGAGCTGACGCTGGTCGTGAACCGCCTGCGCCTGCTGCCTCTCGCCGAGCGCCACGTGCTGGTGTGCCGCAAGCGTGGCCGGGAGTGGGTGCTCGCGAAGATGCCGCCCCGGCGCGGCGCGCCGGTGGCGCTGATCGAGGATCATGTCTTCGCCGACTACGCCGACGCGGTCCGCGAGGTGTTCCGGCGGCGCTGGAGCGCCGCGACCGGGCGCGGCGCAGGCCGGGGAGCGGCGGAAGGGTGAAGAAGATCCTCGGCTACTGCGACGACTGGAGCGCCGTCGCCGGCGGTCGCGTCGCCTTCAAGATCGGCGCCTACGGCCCGGACCGCTTCGAGGCGGCGCTGGTGCGCGTGGTCTGCGGGGATGATCACCCTGACCGCGGCCTGTTCCATGAGGAGGAGATCGACGCGCCGTTCAACGGCTGGCATGCCGCCGCCGCGCAGCCGATCGACGCCGGCTCGCGCGTGATCGTGCCCGAAGCGCCGGCTCTGGCGGGACTGGAAAGCTTCACCGTGCAGGCGTGGGTGTTTCCCACTACGCCGCTGAAGGGCGAACAGGGGCTCGTCACCCAGTGGCGCGACGACCCGGCCACGGGTTTCGCGCTGATGATCGACGCCTGCGGCGCGGCGGCGCTGCGGGTGGGCGACGGCGCCGGCCGCGTCGCCGCGGTCTCGACCGGGGCGCCGCTCGCCGAGCGGCGCTGGTGGCTCGTCTCGGCGTGGGTCGACGCCGCGTCCGGGCGGATCGGCGTGCGCCAGACGCCCGGCGCCACGCCGCTCGAACGGCATGAGGCGACGGAGAGCGCCGCCGACGGGGTCTTCGCGCCCGCCCCCGCGCCGCTGGTCTTCGCGGCCTTCACGCCGCCGCGCGTGGGCGGTTCCGCGCGCTGCTTCAACGGCAAGATCGACCGGCCGCGGCTCTGCGCCGGCGTCCGCTCGACGGCCGAGGTCGACGCCCTTGCCTCCAGTCCGGCGCCGACCTCGGCGCATGAGGGCGTCGTCGGCGCATGGGACTTCGCGCAGGGGATCGGGACGCGGGAGGTCCGCGACACAGGCCCGAACGCCCTGCACGGCGAGACGGTCAACGCGCCCTCGCGCGGGTGCAAGGGCCACAACTGGAGCGGCCGCGAGCAGAACTTCGCCCACGCCCCGCAGGAATACGGCGCGATCCATTTCCATGAGGACGACCTGCACGACGCCGGCTGGGAGACGAGCTTCGCCTACGACATTCCGCCGGACCTGCCGAGCGGGGTCTACGCCGCGCGCCTCCGCGCCGACGGCGACCAGAGCTACGTCCCCTTCTTCGTCCGCCCGCCCAAGGGACGGACGACCGCGAAGCTGGCGTTCCTCGCCTCCACGCTCACCTACCTCGCCTACGCCAACTACCACTGGCACCACCACGAGCCCTTCGCCGAGGCGACCGAGGGGTTCTGGACCACGCTCGAACCCACGGACGTGTTCCTGCAGGCGCATCCCGAGTTCGGCCTGTCGACCTACGACACCCATGCGGACGGGAGCGGCGTGCGCTTCTCCTCCCGCCTCCGCCCGATCCTCAACATGGCGCCGCGCACGCCGCTCTGGAGCTTCAACGCCGACACCCACATCCTCGGCTGGCTGGAGAGCCAGGGGATCGCCTACGACGTGCTGACCGACGAGGATCTGCACCGCGAAGGGGCCGCGGCGCTGGCGCCTTACAGGGCCGTCCTCACCGGCTCGCACCCGGAGTACTACACGACCCCGATGATGGAGGGGCTGCAGCGCTACATCGCCGACCGCGGGCGGCTCGTCTATCTCGGCGGCAACGGCTTCATCTGGCGCTGCGCCGTCAGCGACGCCATGCCGGGCCTTCTGGAGTTGCGCCGGGCCGAGGACGGCATCCGCTACCGCGGCGAGGAGCCGGGCGAATACCACCTCGAACTGACCGGGGAGTACGGCGGGCTGTGGCGCCGGCTCGGGCTGCCGCCGCAGGCGCTGGTCGGCGTCGGCACGGTGGCGGTCGGCTTCGACAGGTCGGGCTTCTTCCGCCGCACCGCCGACAGCGAAGACCCGCGCGCCGCCTTCATCTTCGAGGGGATCGGACGCGACGAGATCATCGGCGACTTCGGCTTCGTCGGCGGGGGCGCGGCGGGCTCGGAGATCGACGCGACCGACCCGGTTCTCGGCACGCCGGCCCATGCGCTGGTGGTGGCGCGCTCGGAGGGGCACTCGGCCAACACGCTCCTCTGCCCCGACGAGATCGGCTTCACCAACACGGTGATGGACGGCGTCCAGAACCCGCGCGTGCGCGCCGACATGACCTTCTTCGAGACGCCGGGCGGCGGGGCGGTCTTCTCCGTGGGCTCGATCGCCTGGGCCGGCAGCCTGCCGCATCACGGCTACGACAACACGGTCTCGCGCCTCACGCTGAACGTGCTGCGCCGGTTTCTGGACGAGACCCCGTTCGACATGCCGCCGACATAGACGCCGCCCCCAAGGAAGGAAGCAGAAACATGGGACGCAACCGCGATCTGGTGTTCGAGGCCTGCCGGCCCGAGACGGACCTGCCCTTCACGGAGGCGGAGTTCGCCGACCGGCTGCGCCGCATCCGCGCCCGCATGGACGCGGCGGGCGTCGACGTTCTCTGGCTCATGTCGCCCGAGAGCCTCTACTACGTCAGCGGCTACACCTGCATCTGGTATCAGGCGCAGAGCCCCCGCTCCTGGCCGGCGACGAGCGGCATCGCAATTCATCGGGACCGCGACGACTTCATCCTGTTCGACACGCCGAGCGAAGCGGTCATGTGCCGCTACGTGACCTGCGCGAAGGACGTGCGCATCTTCCCCATGGGCGGGCGGCGCGACGGGCTCGGCTTCATCATCGACGAACTGACGGCGGAGGGCTGGCTGGGGACGGGCGTCCTCGGCATGGAGCTGCGCAACTACCGGCCCAACCCGGTGATCAGCCGCCGCTTCCAGGACGCCTTCGAGGGCGCGGGCATGCGCGTGGCGGACGCAACCGACATCGTCCGCGAGGTCCGCTGGATCAAGTCGCCGGCCGAGATCGCCTGCCTCGAGAAGGCGGCGGAGATCGCCGACATCGGCTTCCGCGCGGCCCGCGACGCCATCCGCCCCGGCGTCACCGAACTCGACGTCCACGCCGAGATGACCTACGCCATGGGCAAGGCGGGCGGCGAGACCGCCGCGCTGATCCTGCCGGTGAACTCGGGCATGAAGGCCAATTGCGGCCACGCCGCGCCCGGCCGCCGCGCGATCCGGGCGGGCGAGCAGGTCAACATCGACATCAGCGGCGTCTACAACCGCTACCACGCCAACGCCGGGCGCGCCTTCTTCGTCGGCGAGCCGCCGAAGGACGTGCTCGATTATCACAAGCTGTCGTGGGGCGTCTTCGACGTCATCGACGGGATCCTTCGCCCGGGCCTGCCGGTCGCGGAACTGGTCGCGACGACCCGCGCCTATTACGAGGAAGTCGGCATCTGGTCCGATGCGGGCTGGGTCGGCGGCTATGAACTGGGTCTCGCCTTTCCGCCTGACTGGGTGGGCGCCTACGTCTACGAAATGACCGACACGGACTCGGAGCGCGTCTTCGAGCCGGGCACGATCGTGAACTTCGAGAGCCAGTTCTACGCCCCGCGCATGGCTGGCATCACCTATTACGTCGACACCTTGCTGTTCAAGGAAGACAAGGCCCTGCGGCCGCTGACGTTCGAGCCGAAACTGGTCGTGGTGGACGGCTGAGAAAGGCCTCGCGTGTCGCGCCGCCGGTCAGGCCCGCGGCGCGACCGCGAGCGCCACCAGCCGGGCCTTCTCCTCCGGGTCATGCCGTCGACGACGACCGCCGTCGGCGATCGCCTCCACTCGATCAAGAGCCATAGCGACAGCCAAATGGACAACCTCGGGGACATCCCGTGGCTCTCACACCAAGCGCTGCATCAGAAGGCGGCCCCCGCCGGGTGAATACGCTGCTCGCGGCGCCGGCGCACGCAACTCTCAACCGGCGATCCCAGCCGCCGCCGGATGAGCGACAGGGGTCAGGTCGCTAGGCGCGTTCCCGACGACCATGTGCTGCGCGCCATCGACCGCGTCGTCGACATCGGAGACGTGCAGGCGGGACACCTCCACGGCTCACAAAGCTGAGCATGGCCCCCCATCCTGATTGGGGTCGAGCGATGCAGAGCCTGTGCTCGCGACGAAGTGGGCGCTCCCTTTCCCTTCCGAGGCCCGGGCTGACAGCCTGCATCGCCGATCAGCCGCCACGGTGCATGTCAGCCCCGGGCGCCTGCCTTTGCAACGGGGCTCTCCTGCGCACCGCCAGCCTCGACCAGAACACCATGGCGGGCCGTGACGCCCACCACCGCGCCCTCTTCGATCCGGACCCGTTTGTCGGTGCGAACGCGCAACGCATGAGCGTGGTCTTCCACGGGATGTCGGTGCGCATCACGAGGAAGGCCGCGAGCGT
>RECW01000234.1 GCA_007693835.1 Paracoccaceae bacterium
TCGTCGAGGTAGCGCTTCAGGTGCTGTCGGCGCAGGCCGTGGAAGGTGCCGAGCGCCCATCGCTTGAGGTTCGAGAACACGCGGTGGGTCCAGCGGAGGATGACGTGGGCGGCCATCCTGCCGACGACCTTGGGCTCGTGGGCATGGTCCGGCAGACCGACATAGCCGGACCAGCCGTCGGTGATCACCTTGGCGCCGGGCGCGGCGGTTGCGGCGACGAAGGGCTTCAGCGTGGCGGCGGAGAAGTCCGCGATCGGTGCGAGGCGGATGCGGCGAGGCTGGCCCAAGGGCGAGAGTTCCACCGCGCCGACGACGAACATCTTGCCCTGCGGGCTGCGACCCTGCCCGCCGGCGGGGGGATCGTCCTTGCGCCGCAGGGGCATCTCGGTCTCGTCCACTTCCACCACGCCCCCGAGCAGGCTGCGCCCGGGATCGACCATGGCGCGGCGGAGCTTCTGCAGCAGGCTCCAGGCGGTCTCGTAGCTGCCAAGCCCGAGCTGGGCCTGCAGCTGAAGGGCGGAGATGCCGTTGGAATGGCTGGTGACGATATGGATGGCGGTGAACCACGCCTTCAGCGGCAGGTGGCTGGCATGCATGATCGTGCCCGCCGTGACGGAGGTCTGCCGCCGGCAGCCCCCGCACTCCCAGGTATGGGGCTTGGTCTTGAGCGCCCAGGCCTTCCCGCCGCCGCATCTGGGGCAGACGAAACCATCGGGCCAGCGCTTTTGCGCGAGGTAGGCCGCGCAGGCGGCGTCATCGGGGAACCGCGCCTCGAACTGCGCGCGGGAGAGTGGGCGATCGTGTTTCCAGCGGCTGGCCATGCACGAACATTACCGGAACATTCTGCCTCGCGCAAGCCACACGCACCACATCTTGCGTCACCGGAACCAACCGGAGAAGCCTTTAATTTTGATAAATTAATTATTTTTTACGATATATTCAATAATACGTTAGTACCGTCATATTGTGTAACTACTAATAGTTGTATCATAATTCTCACTCAACTGATGAATGTAGGTGGGGCGCGGATTCCGAAAATCGGGGGGCGCTCTTCCGCCTTGCCGTCGCGGCCGTTTCGGCGAAGGATGGGGGACGTCACCCAGTCAGGCCGTCCATGCGCGCCCCGGCTCCACTCATCCCGCCCGTGCTCCCGCGGTGGCCCGTCATCCTCCGCGTCGCGCGGCATAGGTATCCGGCCGGATACCCCGATGCTGCGCTCGCCCGCATCCGCGCCGGGACGCTGTTCTGGCCCGCAGTGCGCGCGCGGGCGGCGCGGCCTCGCGCGCTGGCGCTGACGCCGGCGCTGCGCGATGCCGCCCGCGCCGCCTTCCCCGACGCCGAGATCGCAGTCGGCCGTGACCTTTCGGCTGTCGATCCGGAGCGCCTCGAGGCGATCTTCGCGCCTCCGGCGGCGCCGGAGATCCTGTGGGCCGCACTCGGCGGGATCGCAACGCCAGGCGTGGCGGCGCCGGACCCTCAGGCGGCTTTGGCGTCGGCCGAAGGCCGCTCTCCCTGGACCGGCGAGGCGCTGGAGTTGGCCGACGCCGTCGAGGCGCAAGCGCTGCTGCGCGCTCGGGCCATGGCGGCGCGCGGCCCTCTCAGGCTCGTGGGCATGACGCGATGGAAGCGCCGCTGCCTCGCGCCGTTCCTCACAGGACCTGACGGGCCGCCGACGGCGGGGCGCGCGACGGACGGGAAGGGCGGCGCGGTGCGATGGGGGGCAGGCACGGACGAGGAAACTGAGGCCTATACGTTCCGAGTAGAGGACGGCTTCTTGCGCTCGGTCGGGCTAGGGCTGCGACACACGCCGCCGCTCTCGTTGACGATCCACGCCGGCCCGCCACATTTCGACGCGACGCGCTCGAACGCATTCGAGACAACCGTCTCCGACGCGCTCTTCACATCGGACCTGCTCGCCCGCGCGGCGCGGCTGCGCGCGGCAATCGCCTGTCTCGGCGTCACCAAGTACAATCTTGGCGGCGTAGAACCGCTTCCCGACGCGCAGGGCCGAGAGGCGGTGCTGGTTCCCGGCCAAGTGGCGACCGACGCCTCGATCCGCCTCGGCGCACGATCGGTGCGCACCGACCTCGCACTGCTAGAAGCCGCGCGGGCGCGGTTTCCCGACGCGTTCCTGCTCTACAAGCCGCATCCCGACGTGGCGACCGGCCTGCGCGAGGGCGCGGCGGCGCCTGAAGCCGTCGCCCGGCTCGCCGACGCGACAGTGGTCCGTGCCGACATGGCCGCCTGTCTCGCCTGGTGTGATCGCGTGGCGACGATCACGTCGCTGACCGGCTTCGAGGCGCTGTTGCGGGGCAGGGCGGCGACATGCTTCGGCCGACCGTTCTACGCCGGCTGGGGGTTGACCGACGACGCCGATCCTCCCCCGCGCACCCGCCGCCTCACTCTTGACGAACTGGTCGCCGCGACGCTGATCCTGCACCCTGTCTACGTCGACCCGGCGACAAGGCTGCCCTGCCCACCGGAAATCGCCGTCGCGACCCTGGCGCGCCAACGCGCCGAAGCGAGGCGACCGACGGCCCGCGCCGTCCGCCTCTGGCGCGACGCAGCGTCGTGGGCGCTCAACCGGCTTTAGCAAGGACGGACGCAAGCCGGCCGCCACCCCCGAACGGATCGCACGCGCCCGCGCCGTGATCGCGCGCGGCCTGACAGCCCGCCAGGCGGCGGCGCGACTGAAGATCGGCAAGACCGCGCTCTACGCCTCCTTGCGCGACGCCCCCGAGGCGCCGCTTACGGCAAAGGGCGAAAGTCAGCCGGAAAGCCCCTGCCGAGATGGGAGAAGCACGATGAGCGCTCCCTCAATGCTTTCATCGTATTCATCCGGCAGACGCCTTCTGAAGCAGCGTTTGGTGTGAGAGCCACGGGGATATCCCTGAGGTTATCCATGTGGCTGTCGCTA
>RECW01000011.1 GCA_007693835.1 Paracoccaceae bacterium
CTCGCGCTGGATGAACTCGCCGCCGCGCGTGCCGACGCCCGCCGTGTCGAGCCGGGTGGCGGCCTGCTTGCTGACCAGCGGGCAGAGCCAGCCATCGTCGATCAGCTCGCGCACCGAGACCTCGAAGGCGATGTCGGTGAAGAGCGCGCCGTCGCCTTCGTGCAGCATGCCGCTGTCGAGCCGATACGGCGTGGCGGTGAACCCGATCACCTTCAGCTTGGGGTTGATGCGCATCAGCGTGTCGAGGAAGCGGCGGTACATGGTGTTCGACGCGCCGGGGATCAGATGCGCCTCGTCGATCAGGACGAGGTCGCATTGCTGCACGTCCCAGGCGCGGCGGTGGATCGACTGGATGCCCGCGAACAGGATGCGCGCGCCGATCTCGCGGCGACCGAGCCCCGCCGAGTAGATGCCTGCGGGCGCCTCGGGCCAGAGCCCGATGAGCTCGGCGTGGTTCTGGGCGATCAGCTCGCGGACATGGGTGAGGATCAGGATGCGCTGGTCGGGCCAGGTCTGCAGCACGCCCTGCACGAAGCGCGCCATGACGAGCGACTTGCCGCCCGCGGTGGGAATGACGATCAGCGGATGACCGGCGTGCTCGGCGAAGTAGCCGTAGATCGCATCGATCGCCGCCTGCTGATAGGGACGGAGCGTCAGCATGCGGCGGCCTCCCGCGCATCGTTGATCCAGCGCGCGCCGTCGCGCAGCCGATAGACGACGTGATCGTCGCCCGCGTCCTCGACCTCGCCCGGCACCAGTTCGGGAATGAACAGGTGCTTCGCGCAGGCCCGCTTCTGGGCCGCGGGAGAGAGGGCCGTCGCCCAGCGGGCGCAGGACCAGCCGCCCTCGACGGGCGTCGCGTGCAGGCAGGAGCGGCATGTGACGGCCGCAGCACCGTCGCCGTGACAGAGCGCGTGGTGATCGCAGAAGCGGCACTCCCACCAGGCGGGATCCTCGGAGATGCGCGCAGGCGGGTGCTGCGCGAAGATCACGCGCGCGGCCTTGGCCAGCAGCCGCTCGGCCGCGTCGCGGTCGGCCGGCACGCGCTCGATGTGGAGATCGTCGTCGTCCTTGCAGACGGCGGCGTAGAGCGCGCGGGTGATGCCGGTCAGGTGCATGTAGATCTGCATCTGCGCCCAGTGCTGGGGCTTGGCCTCTGCCACGCCCTTCGCGGTGAGCTCGCGGAAGCTCTTCGCCGAGTGCGTCTTGAACTCGACGACGTGCCAGGTCTTCGGGGCCTCCAGCAGTCCCAGCGCGACCGCGTCGAGCGAGCCGCCGAAATGCCCGCCATGGGCCTCGACGCGCCATTGCCGCCCGGTCTCGGGGTCGACCTCGAGCACCGTCGCGCCGGTGGCGCGCAGGTTGCGCACGAGGCGCGCCTCCTCCAGCTGGCCGGTCTCGAACAGCCGCAGGATGCGCCCGGGGAAGCGCGCGGGCGTCGCCCAGCGGAAATCGTACCAGAGCGCGCGCTCGCAGCTCTTGCCGATCTGGGAGGCGCCGAGATGCGGGCGGAACCCGTCGTCGCGAGCGGCCTCGTAGGCTTTGAGGATCGCGTCGCGGGTGAGCGAGGGGCGTTCAGGCAGCGCCGCCATCAGCGCGCCTCCTCGGCAAGGGTCTGCCGCGCGGCCTCGACGATCCGCGCCCACGCCGCCTCGTCGTGCTGGGCGCGCAGGATCGCGATGATGCGGTCCTTCAGCTGCTCGCGCCCGCCGGGCAGCGCCGCGGCCTGCGCAAGCAGCAGGGTGCGCTCGCGCTGCAGGTGACGCATCGCGGTCTTCGCGCGGTGATACCAGTCGGGATCGAGCGCGCCGCGCCGCGCCTGGCGCTTCATGTCGGCGGCGGCGATCTGGGTGCGGATCGCAGCGATCGCGTCGTCGATGAGCGCAATGCGGCGGCGCGCTTCGGCGCGGGTGGAAGGCGGCGCAGTCGAGCCCGCGGGCGCGACCGTGTTCAGGTCGATCATGTCCGTGCTCCTCGTGATCTGTAGGGGGGGCGCGCCGCCGCTGTCACCGTCGCGGCGGCGCGCCGACTGGAGGCCGCGCGTCAGCGAGCCTGCTTCCACGGAACGCTGGTGAAGCCGCCCTCCGCGGGCCGCATGGGCGCCGCGGTCTGCGGCGGCGTCGCGCGGCTCGCCGTGGCGCGGGCGGGCGCCGCCGCGCGGTCGAGCGGCAGGTAGCGGACCTTGTTGCTCTCGCCGTAGCCGTTCTTCGGCGGCTGCACGGTGACGTCGGCGATCAGAGGGACGAGGTGCAGCTCCTCGCTGTCGCGCACCTGCATCCGGCCCGTCGCATGACAGATCGCCGAGAGCGTGCGCTGCGCGATCTCCACCGTCTGCGGGTTGGCGTTGACCAGGTTGAGCCGGTCGAACAGCTTGCGGCCCGCATGCTCGCCCTCGATCACGTCGATCTCGATCCAGAGATACTGTCCGGCGCCATCCTTGGTCGGGCGCATCTCGCTGGAGACGATCTGGACGACGTACTTGCCGGGCGGCAGCACCTCGTAGGGCTTCGCGGGGTCAATGGTGGTCGCGTCGAACGTGGCGCCGAGATTGGCCATCGCGGGGTCTCCTTCAGGTCCGGGGATCGGTTTGGGTGCGCGGCGGCATCGCCGCGGCGAAGGCCTGCCAGTCGAGCGGCAGCACGTCGGGCAGGCCGTAACGATTTTTGGCGAGAAACGCGGGCCGCTCGGCGGTGTAGAGCACGCGCTCGCCGCTCCCGAGCGCCCGCGTCACCTTCTTGTTGAAGCCGACATCGGCCTTCACGGTGCTGATGCGGTAGTTCGCGAACAACACGACGTCGGAATGCTCCTGCAGCAGCGCCGCGGCGCGGGCGTGGAGCTTGATGACGTAGCGGTCGTAGGGTTCGTGCTCGGGGCTGTCGAAGCGCTTGATGTCGGTGTG
>RECW01000228.1 GCA_007693835.1 Paracoccaceae bacterium
GGGAAGGAGCTCGAGCTGGCGCCTGCGCTGGCGACGCGTTGGGAGCAGCCCGAGCCCACCGTCTGGCGCTTTCATCTTCGCGAAGGCGTCACTTTCGCCGGTGGCGAGCCTTTCACCGCAGACGACGTGATCTTCTCGCTTGAGCGCGCGCGGATGGAAGGCTCCGACATGGGCTACACCATCGCCTCGGTCATCGAAATGCGGAAAGTCGACGACTTCACCGTCGACCTTGTGACCGCCCAGCCGAACCCGATCCTCCCGGTGCAGATCACCTCCACGTACATGATGAGCAAGGCGTGGGCCGAGGAGAACGGCGCTGAGAGCCCGGCCTCGGTGAGGACCGGCGCCGAGAACTTCGCGAGCGCCAACGCCAACGGCACCGGCGCCTTCCGCATCACGGCGCGTCAGCCTGGGGTCCGCACGGTTTTCGAGCCGAACGAGTCGTGGTGGGGCGAGCCGGAGCACAACCTGACGGAGGTGATCTTCACGCCGATCGAGTCGAACGCGACGCGCGTGGCCGCCCTGCTCTCGGGCGAGATCGACATGATGTATCCGGTTCCCGAGCAGGACGCGGCCCGCATCAACGCCACCGGCCAGCACAGCGTCCTTCAGGGCTTCGAGCTGCGCACCATCTTTCTGAACATGGACCAGGGGCGTGAGGAACTGCTCGACAGCAGTGTGACCGGCGCGAATCCGCTGAAGGACCTTCGCGTCCGCCAGGCGATCTATCAGGCGATCGACATCGAAGCGCTCCGTGATCGCGTGATGGGCGGCACATCGCGCATCGCCGGAACAATGGTCGCGCCAGGGATCAACGGATACGATCCGTCGCTCGACGAGCGCCTGCTGCCCTTCGATCCGGCGGCGTCGCAGGCCTTGTTGGCGGACGCGGGCTATCCTGACGGTTTTGCGATGGGCATGGATTGCCCCAACGATCGCTACGTCAACGACGAGCGTATCTGTCAGGCGATCGTCGGCATGCTGGCCCGCGTCGGCATCGAAGTCGACCTGCTCGCGCAGACGCGCAGCCGCTTTTTCGAGAAGATCCTGGCTCGCGACACCACCTTCTCCCTCCTCGGTTGGCAGCCCCTGTCCTTCGACGCCCATTCGACGCTTCAGGACATCATCCACACGCCCGTAGGCGACTTCGGCACCTGGAACGTCGGCTCCTACTCGAATCCTGAAATCGACGCGCTCACGGTGAAGATCGAGACGGAGACCGACCCGGAAGCCCGGCAGGCTCTGATCTCCCAGGCGCTCGGTCTGCATCGCGAAGACATCGGCCACATTCCGCTGCACCAGGCGGGCCTCGCGTGGGGCGTGCGCGACGGAGTCGAGGTCGTGCTGCGCTCAGACGACAGTCTCGAACTGAAGTGGGTGCGGGTCGACTAGGCCAAGGGAGCCGCGGCGTTGGTCTTCATGCTCATCAGAGCTGGCCAGACAGCGGGCGTGTTGCTCGCCGCGGCGCTTGTCAGCTTCCTGCTGTTCCGTTTCGTCGGCGACCCTGTGAACAACATCGTCGGTCAGGGCGCCAGCGTCGAAGAGCGCGCCGCGACGCGAGAGGCGCTGGGACTGAACGATCCGGCGATCGTTCAATTCTCCCGGTTCGTGGGTCGCGCCGTCCAGGGAGAATTCGGCGTCAGCTACCGCTTCTCCCAACCGGTGGCGGACCTTATCGGGCAACGCCTGCCAGCCACGGCGGAGCTGACCCTGGCGGCGATGCTCGTGGCGCTTGGCCTTGGCGTGCCGCTGGGCATGTGGACCGCGATCAAGCCGCGAGGGGTGCTCACGCAGACGTTGTTGACGCTGTCGCTGATCGGGGTGGCGCTGCCGACGTTCCTGATCGGCATCGTGCTGATCCTGGTCTTCTCCGTCTGGCTGGGCTGGTTGCCCGCGTTCGGCAGAGGCGCCGTGACGAACCTCGGCTGGTGGACGACAGGCTTGCTGACGACTTCGGGCCTGCGCGCGCTGATCCTGCCCGCGCTGACCCTCGGCCTCTTTCAGATGACCCTGATCATGCGGATGGTGCGGTCGGAGATGCTCGAAATCCTGAGGTCCGACCACATCCGCTTTTCGCGCGCGCGCGGCTTGCGGCGACCGGCGCTGATCTACCGCCACGCGTTCCGAAACGCCTTGACGCCTTTGGTCACGATCGTCGGGCTCCAGTTCGGCAACGTGTTCGCCTTCTCCATCGTGGTGGAGACGGTCTTTCAATGGCCTGGCCTGGGGCTGCTCGTCATTCAGGCCATCCAATTCGCCGACGTGCCGCTCCTCGCCGCCTATCTGCTGCTCGTGGCGCTGACTTTCGCCTTGATCAATCTCGCCGTTGATCTGGTGAACGCGGTGATCGACCCCCGGATACGACAGGAAGCGCTGTGAGCGGCGCAAACGCCCCCGTCGCAAGCGTCTGGTGGCGGAGCGACCTCGCGCGCAGCCTTGCGACCTCGCCGGTGGCGCTGATCTCCGCGCTGCTCGCCTGCGGCCTGACCATCGCGGCCCTTGGCGCCGACGTTCTGGCCCCCGTCAACGTGTTCGACCCGCGCCAGGCCAACATCGCCGACGCTCGTCTTCCGCCCGGCGCGACAGGGCTGTTCGGCGACAGCTATCCTCTCGGAACGGACCCGCAGGGGCGCGACATGCTCTCGGCCATGCTCTACGGCCTTCGGACCTCGCTGCTTGTAGGGCTTTCCGCCGTCTTTGTGGCCGCCGCCATCGGGGTCGCGCTCGGCCTGATCTGCGGCTATTTCGGCGGTCTGCTCGACGCGGTGGTCATGCGTGTCGCCGATGTGTTCCTGAGCTTCCCGCCCATTCTCATCGCGCTCCTGATCGACGGCGTCGCGCGCACGGTGCTCGACCGCGCCGATCATGCGCGCATCGCGCTGCCGGTGGTCGTGATCGCGATCGCAGCCTCGTATTGGGTGCAGTATGCGCGAACGGTCCGAACGCTGACGATGATCGAGCGCAAGAAGGACTACGTGCTCGCGGCGCGCGTCACCGGCGTCGGGGCGGGACGCATTCTTTTCACGCACATACTACCCAATACGCTCAGTCCCGTGCTCGTCATCGCGACCGTCAACCTCGCGCTGGCGATCCTCACCGAGGCGACGCTTTCGTTCCTCGGCGTGGGAATTCCGCCGACGCAACCATCGCTCGGCTCGCTGATCAGGATCGGAAACGAGTTCCTCTTCTCGGGCGACTGGTGGATCGCGATTTTCCCGGGAGCCCTTCTCTTCGTCTATGCGCTGACCGTGAACCTGTTCGGCGACTGGCTGCGACAGGCGCTCAACCCGCGGCTTGACCGATGAGCCCCGCCCTTTCGGTGAACGGCCTCACCGTGACGCTCGGACGCCACCAAGCCGCGCCCAAGGTGATCGACGACCTGTCCTTTGACGTCGGACCAGGGGAGATACTCGGCATGGTCGGCGAGTCCGGCGCGGGCAAATCCCTCACCGGACAAGCGATCCTCGGCCTCCTCGATCCGCCGCTCCACATGGCGGGCGGACGCATCGAGGTGGCGGGCGAGCGCATCGACGGCCTGAGCGAGACCGCCATGCGATCGTGGCGCGGCCGGCGTATCGGGGCGGTCTTTCAGGATCCGATGACCAGCCTCAATCCGCTGCTGACGATCGGTCGGCAACTGACGGAGACGATCCGGACGCACCTTCCGATGAACGCCGCGAGCGCGCGCGAGCGCGCGATCCGGCTGCTGTCGGAAGTGGGGGTTCCCGCGCCCGAGGAGCGCATGGGCGCCTACCCCCACATGTTGTCGGGTGGCATGCGCCAGCGCGTCGTGCTCGCTCTGGCCTTCGCCTGCGATCCGATGCTCGTCATCGCGGACGAGCCGACGACCGCGCTCGACGTATCCATTCAGGCCCAGATCGTCGGCCTCCTGCGGCGCATGTGCCGCGAGCGCGGGGCGTCCGTCATGCTGATCACCCACGACATGGGCGTCATCGCCGAGTGCGCGGACAGGGTCGCTGTGCTGTACGGCGGTCGGCTTGCGGAAATCGGCCCGGCCGACACGTTGCTGCGCGAGCCCGCCCACCCCTACACGCAGGGGCTCATGGCTTCGATCCCCGACATGCGACGACGCGTGGACATGCTTCCCCAAATCCCCGGCTCGATGCCGCGGGTTGGCGGCGCGCCGTCGGGATGCGCCTTCCACCCCCGCTGCTCGCGGGCGACGGCGCGCTGCCGCGCCGAGCGACCGGACCTCGTCGGACACGGCTCCTGCCTCGCCGCTTGCTGGATGCCGGGCGACCCGTCGGGCTTCCGGCCGGAGGCGACCCATGCAGGATGACGTCCTTCTCGCAGTCAACAACCTCACGGTTCGGTTCGACGTGTCCGCGCCCGCGCTCAAGCGACTGATCACCCGGAGCCCGCGGCGCTTCGTGCACGCGGTGGAGGATGTCAGCTTCACCGTTCCTCGCCGGTCGGTCTTCGCCCTGGTCGGTGAATCGGGCTGCGGCAAGAGCACCCTTGCTCGGGCCGTGGTCGGGGTCGAGCGGCCCACCTCCGGGCATGTGTCGCTGGCTGGACGTCGCGTGAGCGGATTCACGACGCGCGCGGCCGAACGCACATGGCGCAGCGACGTGCAGATGATCTTCCAGGATCCGCAATCCAGCCTCAATCCGCGGTGGCGCGTGGGGCGCAGCGTCGCCGAGCCCTTGCGCACGCACCGGATGGTCGCGGGTCGCGCGGAGGCCGTCGAGCGCGTCGGCGCGCTTCTCGAAGCGGTGGGGCTCTCGTCGGAGGACGCGAGGCGCTTCCCGCATCAGTTCTCCGGCGGCCAACGCCAGCGTATCGCCATCGCCCGCGCGCTGTCGACGCGCCCTGCGCTCGTCGTGTGCGATGAGCCTACGTCGGCTCTCGACGTGTCGGTGCAGGCGCAGATCCTGAACCTGATGCGGCGACTGCAGCGCGAGTTCGGCCTGACGTATCTGCTCATCACGCACAACTTCGCCGTGGTGGCCCACATGGCGGATCATGTCGGCGTCATGTATCTCGGGCGGCTCGTGGAGCAGGGGCCGGCGGACGTGCTCCTCGCCGATCCGAAGCATCCCTATACGCGCCTTCTGCTCGACACGGTTCCGGACCCCGCGCGGCGGGGACGTGCGCGTGAGCCGATGAAGGGTGAGGCGCCGAGCCCGATCAACCCGCCCGTCGGTTGCGCGTTTCAGCAGCGCTGCCCTCTGGCGACCGCGCGCTGCGCGCACGAACGGCCGGTTCTGCGGAGCGCCGGCCGGACGGCGGTCGCCTGCCACGCCTTCGAGGAGCGCCGACTGCCCCCGTGGCGCACATCGATCCAACCTGATCTCCAAAGCGCGGAAGGAAGCCGATGACCGGAGTCATGCATGGCATCGCCGACAGAGATGCGGCGAGCTACCACGACCGTATCGTATCTGGTTTGCGCGCCGCCCTCGCCGACAGCGCGCGGGAGCCGGACCCCGAGCGCGCGGTGGCCTTTTTCACCGCAGCCGCGCGCACAAGCCTTGGCGACGATGCGCGCCTTGCGCGGCCAGGCGCGCTCAAGGACGGGGAGACGCACTTCTCCAGCGCCGGCGTGTTCTTCGTGGCGCCGTGCCGCACGCACATGATCCTTTGCGCCGAGCAGGGCTTCGGGCCTGAACAGAAACATGCCCGCATCGCCATAAACGACAGCCGCCCTGGCCATACCGTGGCCAGCGCCCGACCGGCGCTTGTGCCGGATACGGACATCGATCCGATCTTTCGACAGATACAGGCCAACGGCAGAGCCGGCTGCTCGAGCTACGCCCCTGTGATCTGGAATGGCGAAGTGATCGGCATGTTCTTCGCCGCCTGCAAGGCCCGTCGCATGTACGACGACCGCGACAATCGCGCCCATGATCTCTTCGCCGCCGCCGTCGCGCCGACCTGGATCGCGCGCGGTGGAGCGGAGAGGATCGCCCAACTCGCCGAGCGACTGGGGCCCTGGTCGCCGTCTTGATGATCCCGCGAAGCTGGAGGTTCGCACCATGAAGAAAACTCTCGTCGGCTGCCGCGCGCTGCTCGGGCCCAAGGCCGTTCCAAGCGACGGACCGGTCGACATCGAGATCGTCGGCCGGACGATCGCCGACATTCGCCCGACCGGCGTCAGACCCCCTGAAGGCGAGGTCATCGACGCCGGCAGGCTTCTGGTGACGGCTGGTCTCGTCAACGGCCACCACCACAGTCACGAGGGCTACTACAAGGGGCGGAAGGACAATCTGCCGCTCGAACTCTGGATGAACTACGTGCGGCCGCTGAAGCCGATCGCGCTGACGCCGCGCGAGGTCTACCTGCGCACCATGATCGGAGGCATCGAGGCCGTCCGCTCCGGAACGACCACGCTGTGCGACGACATCAACCAGAGTCCGCGCATCCAGCCCGACCATGTCGACGCGGTCTTCCAGGCCTACGAAGACCTCGGCATCCGGGCCTATGTCGGCATCACCTTGTTCGACAGGCCGTTTTTTCGCGCGGTGCCGTTCGTCGACGAGGAGTTTCCGCCAGAGCTGTTGAAGCAGCTCGACGCGACGAAGATGTACAGCGCAGACGAATTGCTGGATTTCGTCACCGGGCTCGCGCGCACGCGCAACCCCGCCGACCATCGCGTTGGTTACATCGCCGCGCCTTCCGCGCCCCAGCGCTGCACCGACGAATTCCTGATGCGGGTGCGGCGGATGGCCGACGACCATGCGCTACCCCTGATGATTCATGTGCAGGAGACGCGTATGCAGGTCGTCACCGGCCAACTCTGGTACGGTTGCACCATGATCGAGCATCTGCACCGCCTCGGTTTCATGAAGCCGAAAACACAGTTCATCCATGGCATCTGGCTGACACCGGGGGAGATCGGCCTGCTGGCGGAAACCGGCGTGACCATCCAGCACAACCCGCCCTCCAACCTCAAGGTCGGATCGGGCTTGGCCCCCATCCGCGCTCTGCTTGCGGCGGGCGTGAACGTCAGCATGGGCACCGATGGCTGCGGCTCCATCGAGGGCACGGACATGCAGAATTCGCTTTATCTTGCGGCGTTGCTGCAAAAGCTCCGGGGTGATCACACCGGTTGGGTCGGCGCGTCCGAGGCGCTTTACGCCGCCACGATGGGTGGCGCGATCGCCCTAGGCCGCGAGCACGAGCTCGGCGCCGTCGAAGTCGGGCGCACGGCCGATCTGGCGGGCTACGATCTCGACGGAATCGGCTTCACGCCGCTCAATAACGCAGTTCATCAGCTGGTTTACGCAGCGTCACGCGCCGAAGTGGCGATGACCATGGTGGATGGCGAGGTGATCATGGCCGACGGTCACTTGACGCGCGTGGACGAAGACGCCCTGCTCGATGAGATACGCGAGGCCCACGCCCGCATAGAGCCCCAACTCACCGCGTCTGAAACGGACGTCGAGGCCATAGCGCCATACTATGAGCGCATCTATCGCCGCTGCCAATGCATCGACATTGCGGACGACACCTACCCGGCGCGCTTTCCGTAACCTTCGGGGAGGTCGTGACCGGAATGGCCGACGACTACAACCCTTAGCGGTCCCTCATCCTCTGGATGCAAGGCCAAGGGGGTCATTCCTGCCGCGCTCTCCGCTCTGGGCGATCAGCTTCGCGCAGCCGAAACCCCGCGCAGATCGCCTGTGGCTCCGTCGGCGTGGGCGGCTGCCCCGAGGTCAACCAAGGGCCCTGTTTTTTGCGCGGATGAACACTCAAGGTGCGCATCCGGCGCGGGCCACTCTGTATGACAACACGAAGAAGGTGATGCGGCATGGATCTGACTTTGCGCAACGCGACGCTGGCCACGGGCGAGCGGACTGACATCGGCGTGTCGGGCGCGCGCATCGCGGCGCTGCGCCCGGGCCTCGCGCCCGGCGCGCGCGACGTCGACCTTGAGGGGCGGCTGGTCCTGCCGGGGTTCGTCGAGACGCACATCCACCTCGACAAGTCCTGCATCCTCGACCGCTGCGCTTCGGAGCGCGGGGATCTCGCCGAGGCCATCGGCGAAGTCGCGCGGCTGAAGCAGGGGTTCGACGAGGCGGACGTGGCGGCGCGGGCGGCGAAGACGCTCCGCAAATGCGTCGTGAACGGCACGAGCCGGATGCGCACGCATGTCGAGGTGGACCCCGGCATCGGCCTGCGCGGCCTGCGCGGCGTGCAGGCGGCCGTGGCGGATTTCGCCTGGGCGATCGACGTCGAGATCTGCGTGTTTCCGCAGGAGGGGCTGCTCAACAACCCCGGCACCGACGAGCTGATGGTCGAGGCGCTGAAGTCCGGCGCGACGGTGGTCGGCGCCGCGCCCTACACCGACAGCGACCCCCACGGGCAGATCGACCGCGTGTTCGAGATGGCGCGGGAGTTCGACGCCGACATCGACATGCACCTCGACTTCGCCTCCGACCCCTCGCAGCTCGACGTCGAGCACGTCTGCCGGCGCACGGAGGAGTACGGCTGGGGCGGGCGCGTCGCGGTCGGCCATGTGACCAAGTTCGCCTATCTGAAGCCGGATGCGCTCGACGCGCTGGCGCGACGGCTGGCGGACGCGGGCGTGGCGGTGACGGTGCTGCCGTCCACCGACCTCTTTCTGATGGGCCGCGACGCGGACCACGCGGTTCCCCGGGGCGTGACGCCGGCGCACCGCTTCGTCGAGCACGGGGTGAACTGCTCGCTGGCCACCAACAACGTGCTCAACCCGTTCACGCCTTTCGGCGACTGCTCGATGCTGCGCATGGCGAACCTCTACGCCAACATCTGCCAGGTCGGGCGGCTCGGGGGCCTCGCCACCTGCCTCGACATGGTGTCGAGCCGGCCGGCGAAGCTGATGAACCTCGCGGACTACGGGATCGCCGAGGGCAATCCCGCCGACCTCGTGGTGATCGACGCGACCGACCCAGCCTTCGCCGTCGCCGAGATCGCCCAGCCGACGCTCGGCTTCAAGCGGGGTCGGCCGACCTTCACCCGCGCCCTGCCGGAGTTGCACTGGCCACGGTGACCGCGTGACTTGGTCGGGGAGTTCCAAAAGCTCCGGCAGGCCGATTCTCAGTATCCCTCCGGCAGGGATCGCCGTGCGCTGACGTGTGGCGGGGTCGCAGACTGTGCTTACGCGAACGGCTGATCACCCCGCCCGGCTGATCGATCGGCGACCGGCGGGAACCGGGCGCAGGCTCCGAGGGCGAGACGATGGGGCGGACGGACGGTGCGAACGGCTGGCCTCGACGAGACCGCCGACAGCGTCGGCGCCGTCCTCGGGGAGGACCGCATCGGCGCCGGGAGGCAGCCGCTCGCCGGGCAGGACCCGGACAGGATCGCCGAGCGGCGCCGGGGAGCCCGCACCGGCGCAGACCAGATCGAGGGCGGCGACAGCAAAGCCTGCTCGCAGGGCCTCGGCCGCGGGCGGGAGGTCACAGGCGAGGCAGCGGTCCTCGGCGAGGACATGCCCGCAGGCCGCGACCGGGTCGCGGCCCTCGGCCGGCGCCGGCGCAAGGCCGTCGCGGGCCTCGGTGAGGCAGGTCTCAAGGGGCGTCAGGCCGGTCATGCCACAGGGGTAAGGCGGCGCCCCCTGAAGCGCCACGGCCGGATGGGGCAGGAGCCCGTCCCGGCCCGGCATGGCGAAAGCCACGCGCGCTATTCCACGCTGGGGAAGAAGAGCTGCTCGCCACCGACGGTGAAGCTGGCGATGGCGGCCTGACCAACGTCGGAGACGATCCAGTCGATGAAGGCCTGGCCCTGCGCCGCCTTCACGTGGGGGTGGCGTGCGGGGTTCACGAGGATGACGCCGTAGGGGTTGAACAGCACCGGGTCGCCCTCGAACACGATCTCGAGCGGGCCGCGGTTCCGGAAGCTCAGCCACGTCCCCCGGTCGGTCAGCGCGTAGGCGGGCGCCTGGGCTGCGGTGTTGAGCGTCGCGCCCATCCCCGAGCCGGTGGAGAGATGCCAGCCGCCCGCGGGCTCGACCCCCGCGGCTTCCCACAGCGCCTTCTCGGCCACATGGGTGCCGCTGTCGTCGCCGCGCGAGGCGAAGGAGGCCCCGGTCCCGGCGATGGCGGCCATCGCCGCCGCGGCGTCCGGCGCCTGCTTGAGGCCAGCCGGGTCGTCGGCGGGGCCCACGATGACGAAGTCGTTGACCATCACGTCGAAGCGCTGCACGCCGTAGCCGTCGGCGACGAACGTCTCCTCCTGCGCGCGGGCATGGACGAAGACGACATCGGCATCGCCGCGCCGCCCGGTCTCCAGCGCCTGCCCGGTGCCCTGCGCGACGACGCGGACCTCGATTCCGGTCTCGGCGGTGAAGATCGGCAGGATGTGGCCGAACAGCCCCGAATTCTCGGTCGAGGTCGTGGAGGAGACGGTGATGAACGCCTGCGCCGCGGCGGGCGGCGCTGCGAGGAGCGCAAGCCCCGAGGCGGCGGACAGGATGACGCGGCGGGTCTGTTTCATGTGTCTCTCCCCGTGGTCACCAGATCAGATCGCCCGCGAGGAACGCGCGGGCCTCGGGGGTTTCGGGCCCCGCGAAGAAGGCGTCGGCCGGGCCGTGCTCGATCAGCCGGCCGCGGTGGAGGAAGGCCACATCCTCGGCGAGGCGCCGGGCCTGGCCGAGGTCGTGCGTGGTCATGACGATGGTCATGCCCTCGGTCGCAAAGCCCTCGATCATCGCCTCGATGGTCAGCGTCGCAGACGGGTCGAGCGCGGAGCACGGCTCGTCGAGAAACAGCGCCTGCGGCCGCATCGCCCAGGCCCGCGCCAGCGCCAGCCGCTGCTGCTCGCCGCCCGACAGCAGCCGCGCGGGGCGGTCGGCGAGCGGCGCGAGGCCGAAGCGGTCGAGCGTGCGGGCGACCGTGTCGCGCCGCTCAGGCCCCGCCATGCCCTTCAGCGCCAGCGGATAGGCGAGGTTCGCCGCCACCGAGCGGCGCAGCAGCACCGGGCGCTGGAACACCATCGCCTGCGCCTCGGCCCGCGCCTCGCCGCTGGCCCAGAGCCTGCGGCCCGCGGTCGGCTCGATCAGCCCGTGGCAGAGCCGCAGGAACAGGCTCTTGCCCGCCCCGTTCGCGCCCATCACCATCAGCCGCCGACCCGAGCGAATGGTCAGCGACAGGCCGTGCAGCAGCGGCTGGCCGCGGACGGCGTAGCCCACGCCCTCCAGCCGCAGCGGCAGGATCTGCGGCGCCGCATCGCGGGCGAGGTCGCGGGCCGCCATCATCCCAGCCGCTCCCGCGCCCATTGCCCCGCGCCCCACGCGGCGGCGTTCAGCGCAAGGGTCAGGGCCATCAGGATGATCCCCAGCGCCACCGCCAGCCCGAGCTCGCCGCGGCTGGTCTCCAGCGTGATCGCGGTGGTCATGGTGCGGGTGTGGCCTGCGATGTTGCCGCCGACGATCAGCACCGCGCCCACCTCGGCGCTCGCCCGCCCGAAACCGGCCAGCACCCCCGTCAGCAGGCTCACACGCCCGTCCCACAGCAGCGTCGGCGCCGCCCGCAGGCGGCTCGCGCCCAGGCTGCGCAACTGCTCGCGATACTCGGCCCAGAGGTCCTCGACCACCGAGCGGGTCAGCGACACCACGATGGGCAGGATCAGCAGGGTCTGCGCAAGGATCATCGCGGTCGGCGTGAACAGCAGCGCCAGCGACCCGAACGGGCCCGAGCGCGACAGCAGCAGATAAACGACGAGCCCCGCCACCACCGGCGGCAGCCCCATCAGCGCGTTGAAGGCGACGATCACCGCGCCCCGGCCCGGAAACGCCGCCAGCGCCAGCGCAGCCCCCAGCGGCAGGCCGACCGCGCAGGCGACCAGCACCGCCGTCAGCGTGACGCGCAACGACAGCCCGATGATCTGCATCAGGGCGGCATCGCCACTGGCGATCAGGCTGAAGGCAGTGGCGAAGGGGCTGTCCACGGAGCAATCCTGTCACAAAATCATGGAAACTGAGCAGAAATCAAAATATAATTCAAACACGGAATTCCTGCAGGGTTTCGCATGGAAATGCACACCGACACGATGGAAGCATTGCCCGATGCCGCCGTGCAGACGGCGGCATCGCCCCTGATGACGACCGGCGAGGTCGCCGACTACCTGCGCGTCAAGGAGCGCACGATCTACGAGATGGTCGCGCGCCAGACGATCCCCTTCAGCCGCGCCACCGGGAAGCTGCTGTTTCCGCGCCGCCTGGTTGATGCCTGGCTGGAGGCGCAGACCGAACTGCCCGGAACCGGCATCGCCCCCGCCCCGCCGATCTATGCCGGGTCGAACGATCCGCTGCTGGAATGGGCGCTGCGCCAGTCGGGAAGCGGGCTTGCGGTGCTGGTGCGCGGGTCGGCCCATGGTCTCGACGATCTGGCGGCGGGGCGCGCGGTGCTGGCGGGCTGCCATCTGCTCGACCCCGAAACGGGCCTGTGGAACCTTGCCGCCGCGCGCGCCCATCTGCCGGGCGCCGGCCATGTGCTGATCCACTGGGCCCGGCGCACGCAGGGGCTGATCACCGCGGCGGACAACCCGCTGGCGGTCACGGGGCTGAAGGATGCGGTCGCCCGCGGCCTGCGCTTCGCCATGCGGGCGGACGGCGCGGGCTCGACCCGTCTGCTCGAGGTGCTGCTGGGTCGCGAAGGCTTGAGCCTCGCCGACGTGACCGCCGCCACCCGCCCGGCCGAGACTCATGCCGACCTCGCCGCCCTCATCGAGACGGGCGAGGCCGACTGCGGCCTCGGCCTGCAGGCCGCGGCCGGGCACATGGGGTTCATTCCGTTGGTCGCGGACGAGAGCTTCGACCTCGCCATGTCGCGACGCGACTATTTCGAACCGCCCGTCCAGACGCTGCTGGCCTTCGCCCGGTCAGAACCCTTCGGCCGCCGCGCCGCCCATCTCGGCGGCTACGACCTCACCGACCTCGGCAGGGTGGTCTGGAATGGGTGAAATCCTGCGACTTCTGGCTGCCGGCAGCCTGTCCCGCGCCATGACGGGCCTCGGCCTGGTCGCGGGGCGGCCCGTCGCGGCGGCGTTCGGGCCATCGGGCCTTCTGCGCGCAGGCATCGAAGGCGGCGCGCCCTGGGACGTCTTCGCCAGCGCCGACACCAGCCACCCGGCGCGGCTGCGTGCGGCCGACATCGGCACGGCGCCACGCGTCTTCCGCCGGAACACGCTGGCGCTGCGCGTCCGTCCGGGCCTGACCCGCCCCGACGCGGCTGCCGCATCGACGACGATGCGGTGGCCGCGATCGAGATCTGTGTGAAGGGCGTCGGTCTGGATGACGGGGCCGACGCGGCAGGCGCGCGCACGTAACGTGCATCCCGGCTGGCCATCGAGTTCGGATTGGGTATCGGCGAGATCCTGGCGCTGCGGGCGGAACATTGCCCCGATATTATCCAATAAAAAAGACTTGCCCGCAGTATTTTTACATCTACGAGCGGATTATGAAAACCAGATATCATTGAGCGCCAATGAGTACTTCGCGCTGATCAATGCCTCAAATCGGCTTCGCTACACAGACTCGGTCCAATGACTTACGGCTGTCCCGCCCGAGAGACGATGACGGCATCGCGCAAGGCGACCGGTCGCCGGTTTCCGCCGCGCCCGCGCCCGACTGGTTGTGCGCCCCTGCCCGGCGGGCGTCGCCGCGCGCGACCGTCAGAGTCTTGTTGATGGCGTGCCGCGCAAACCCTCGCGCGCTCCGCGACGCGACCGAACGTTTCCGGCGGCTTCGAGCCAAAGCGCCCGTGAGGTCGGGCCTGGTCTCCGGTCCCGTGTCGCCGCCGCAGCTCCTTGATGAGGCGCCGCTCGCCGCGCCCCCCCTCTGCGATCGCGCTTCTGTCGCGCGACCGCGCAAAGGTGTTCGAAACGGGGCATCACCGAAGTGACGCCGCG
>RECW01000183.1 GCA_007693835.1 Paracoccaceae bacterium
CTACCCACGGATCGCAGGGCCGGAGGCCGCCGATCGTCGGATGCGCGCCCGACGGCGCGATCTCGTGACGGCTGGCCAATCCTCGGAAGAAGGACCGCGGCGTCAGGCCGTTGGCGAGCGCGACGCGGCTCAGCCAGCTCGAAGGCAGTTCGCCCGTCTTCGGCGCAGGACGCACAGGCCAGACCGCTGCGTCTGCGGCGACGGGCTCGAACAGGTCGACGTCGATCACCGCGGCCTACGCGACGCCGAGGGCCTCGGCGGTCAGCCGACGCTGCGCAGGCGGAGTGAAGTCGAGCGCCTCGACCATCGCGACGTCGATGCGCTCCTCGCCCGAGAGGATGGCCTGTTCGGCGCTGCGGGTGAGGATGGCGGCGATTTCGCCGAGAAGCCCCTCGGACAGCGCGAGCAGGCGGCGCATCATCCGGGGATCGATGAGGTTGGAGGGGCGACGCAACGGCAGGACGGCCTCGAAGCTCGCCAGCAGCGTGGCGAGCGCCGGCCCGTCCCGCCAGCGCGGCAATGCGACGGGTTCGAACCGGTTCGCCAGCTGGCTTTCGGAGTGGAAGACCTGCAGGACCTCCTTCACGCCGACGGCGACGATCGGGATCTGCAACTCGGCGCCGAGATTGCGGAACATGTTCAGCATCTGGCGCAGCCGGTCGCCGCCGCCGACCAGGATGTTGTGCGCCTCGTCGACGATCAGCATGCGCACGCGGCTGTCGCGCAGGCGCCGCAGCGCCTGGGCTTCCTTCTTCGCCAGCGAGTCCCCGGGATTGGTGGGCGCGCCGGTCGCCTCGACGACGCGATGAAGAAAGCGTCGGACATCCGCGGCGTCGGGACAGATGACGTAGAGGACGGGGATCGCATCGCCGTCGCCATCGGGATCGGGCGCGCGCGGATGGGTCCGGACGAAGCGCTGCGCGATCATCGTCTTGCCGTTGTTGGTCGGCGCCACCAGCAGCGCGTTCGGCATCCTGACGCGCCTGGGGTGCGCCAGAAGCCACTCGAGCCTGTCCATCGCGCGGGACGCCTGCGTGTAGGCGATCCAGCGATCGGCGAGGGCGAAGCGCACGCGCTCGGCATCGCTCATCCCGGCCGCCCGGGCCGCGAAGGCCGGCGCCATGTGGGCGAAGTCCTCACCAGAGGTCGACATCGAACAGCGCTCCGGGCGCGCTCGGCGCGGCGTCTGCGTCCGGCGGTTCGGACGGCGTCTGGGGCGGCGCCTCGGACGCGAGTCTGGCTCGGGCGCGGCCCAGGCCGCCTTCGTGGTCGCGGTCGCCGCCTGCACGATCGCCCGCATCCGCTCCCGGCGGTCGAAGATGAGGTCTTCGTCGACGGCCCGCTTTCCTTCCGCGCGCAGCTCGGCGAGGATTCGCGCATGCTCCCACAGCGACAGAGGCGGTCGGTGTCGGCGCCGGTAGGGCAGGGCGAGGGTCTCGCCGTCCGGCGCGCGAAGCCAGATCCGCGACAGGTCTCGCGGGTCGTAGCGGACGGGCCGGGTCTCCGGCAGCCCCGCCAGCGGCCGCAGCGCATCCGACCAGTAGAAGATGTGGAACAGCTGCACGCCCTCGCGCGTCACGCGCCGCCGCGTCATCGGCAGGAAGGCGACGAGCACGTCCTCGGGATCCCCGGGCGCGCGGACATCCTCCTGCACGCCGCTCCGCAACGCCCGCCACCGGTGCAGCGGCGGGACGCCGAGACCGGCGTGCCGGCGGTTGTGGTAGACGTCGACGCCGAGCGCGAGCCAGCGCTCCATCTCTTCGAGCGTCAGCGCCGCCTGCGCCTCGGACGCGTAGCGTCCGCGCTCCCGCGGGTTCGACTGGGTCGTGCCGGGCAGGAGATGCACGTCGCCCATCGTCGTCCCGATCAGGCGCTCGACATGGCCGCCGAAGCGCGGCGCGCCGGGCGGGCGATACTGCAGGTCGATCCCGTATTCCGCGCAGCCGAAGGCCAGCGCGCCGGCGTGGAACTCGGGGCCGTTGTCGACATGGATGCGCGCCGGCCTGCCATGGACGGGATAATCGAGATCGAGACCGCGCAACGCCAGCCAGCGGGTCTTCGGCGTCATGGCGAAGGCGAGACAGGCCGCCACCGACGTGACCGACGGGCTCATCATCGTCAGGTGGAAGCCGACCACCACGCGCGTGGCGACATCCACCGCCAGCGTGAGCCAGGGGCGTCCCACAGGCTGACGGTGCTCGGGATCGACCACCACGGCGTCCACGAGCGTGTGGTCGATCTGGACGACGGAGAGCGGCTCGGTCGTCTCGGGAAAGCTCCCCGTCACCGGCGTCGCGGTCCGGGGATCGGCGAGCCGCCGACCCGAGGCCTCCTGCCGGAGCGGATCGCGAAAGGCTCTGATGCGGCGGCGGATCGTGTTGTCGCCGGGTGCGCTCAGGCCCGCCCGGCGGCAGGCGTCGGCGACCTCCTCGACGATTTTCGACGGGCGCAGACGCTCCGGTTTGCGCAACGCCCTGCCGATCGTCTCGCCCATGACCTGCTCGACCTCGACCGGCATGAGGCTGGCGCCGGCGCGCAAACCGGGCGGGCGCGGGGCGAGATCCGAGGTGAGACCTGCGCCTTCGCGATAGCGGCGCAGCCATCGGAAGATCGTGCTGCGCGAGACCCCGCACGCCGTGGCGACCGCGTCGACATCCGCCAGACTGGTCGGGCGTCTCTCGCTGAGCGCGCGCACGTGCTCGGCGCGGGCGCAGGCCTCCCTCCAGCGACGCTCTTCCGCCTCCGTCGCGAACATCGCGTCCATGCGTCGACCCCGACCGGCGCTCCGTCGATCGCATGGATGTTGGCGAAAAGCGCCG
>RECW01000083.1 GCA_007693835.1 Paracoccaceae bacterium
TCGGCGCGCCGGCGGCGACCGCCTCGCCTTCGCAGGCGCAGGTCTCGACGATCCGGGCGCGGTTCAGCGCCGAGACGGCGGCCCAGCGCACGGGCTCGACCACGCCGGTCGCATAGACGATCTCGGCGGCCGAGCCCGCCCGAAGAACGGCCGTCGAGACAGCGGTCGGCCGCGTCGCCGTCCATGCGAGCGCCGCGGCGGCGAGGCAGGCCAGAACCAGAAGGACGATCCGCATCATCGCGCCTGCGCGTGGGTCGCGGGCTGTCGCCGCTCCGCGCCGTGAAACCGGGAGGATATCAGCACGGCGGCGGAAAATTAAGCGCGGCGCATCGCGCGCGTCGGCGGGGCGGCGTCGGCCAGGCTGGCCGCGCCGGAAGAAGCGCTACCTTCCGCGGCGTCGCGGCGCTAATCGGACTGTCTCACGGCTGAACGAGCGAAAGCGACGCCATGACCGCCCAACCCCGCCACACGCCGCTGGAGGACGCCCAGGGCCTCGCCTGCGGGGTGCTGATGTGCGCGCTGTCGCTGGTGTTGCTGCGCGAGGCGGGGCTGGTCACGGGGCAGACCGCGGGTCTCGCGCTCGTGCTCTCCTACTGGTCGGGGCTCGACCTCTCGCTCGCCTTCCTCGCGGTCAACGCGCCGTTCTACCTGCTGGCGCTGCTGCGGGTCAGCTGGCGCTTCGCGCTCAAGACGCTGGCTGCGGTGGCGCTGCTTTCGGCGCTGGTGCGCTGGGGCGCGCCCTTCGTGACCGTCGCGCCGACCCATCCGGCCGCCGCCGCGACGCTGGCGGGGGTGGCGGCGGGCTTCGGGCTGCTCGCGCTGTTCCGCCACGGGGCGAGCCTCGGCGGCGGCGGCGTCCTCGCGTTCTGGCTGCAGGACGCGACCGGGTTCCGGGCGGGGTGGACGCAGATGATCTTCGACGCGGTCGTCTTCGCGCTGGCGGCGACCATCCTCGACTGGGAGCGGCTCGGCTGGTCCGCGCTCGGCGCGGTGATCCTGAACCTGCTGATCGCGGTGAACCACCGCCGCGACCACTATGTGGCGCTCTGAGCCTGTCCGGTCGCCGAGCGCGTTGACGCCGCGCGCGGGGCGCTTTACCAGCGAAAAGCGCCCCGCCGAGCGTCGCCCGGCGGGGTTTCGCGTTCAGGAGGCAGCCATGATCGACCCCGTCCTCCCCACCTACGCCCGCGCCCCCATCGTGGTCGAGCGCGGCGAGGGCTGCTGGCTGATCGACGCGGAGGGCCGACGCTGGCTCGACTTCGGCGCGGGGATCGCGGTGAACGCGCTCGGCCACGCGCACCCGGCGCTGGTGGAGGCGCTGTCGACGCAGGCCGCGAAGCTCTGGCACACCTCCAACCTCTACCGGATACCGGGGCAGGAGCGGCTGGCCGCGCGCATGGTCGAGGCGAGCTTCGCCGACACGGTGTTCTTCACCAACTCCGGCGTCGAGGCGATGGAGTGCGCGATCAAGACCGCGCGCAAGTTCCACAGCCACAACGGCGCCCCCGAACGCTGGCGGATGATCGCCTTCGAGGGCTCGTTCCACGGCCGCAGCCTCGCCACCATCGCGCTCGCGGGGCAGGAGAAGCTGGTGAAGGGCTTCGGCCCGATGCCGGACGGCTTCGACCACGTGCCCTTCGGCGACCACGAGGCGCTGCGCGCGGCCATCGGGCCGGAGACGGCGGCGGTCGTCATCGAGCCGGTGCAGGGCGAAGGCGGCGTCAGGCCGATCCCGGCGCAGTGCCTGCGGGGCCTGCGCGACCTCTGCGACGAGCACGGGATCCTGCTGGTCTACGACGAGATCCAGTGCGGCTACGGGCGGACGGGCAAGCTCTTCGCGCATGAATGGTCCGGCGCGACGCCCGACGTCATGGCGGTGGCGAAGGCCATCGGCGGCGGCTTTCCCCTCGGCGCCTGTCTCGCGACGGAGCGCGCCGCGGCGGGGATGACCGCCGGCACGCACGGCTCGACCTACGGCGGCAATCCGCTTGCGATGGCGGTCGGAAACGCCGTGCTCGACGTGATGCTCGACCCAGGCTTCCTGCCGCGCGTCTCGGCGGCGGCGGGACGGCTCCGGCAGCGGCTCGAAGGGCTGGCGGCGCGGTTCCCGGCGGTGGTGGAGGGCGTGCGCGGCGAGGGGCTGATGCTCGGGCTGAAGTGCGCCGCGCCGAACACGGACGTGGTGGCGAAGGCGCGCGACGCGGGGCTGCTGCTGGTGCCGGCGGGCGACAACGTGGTGCGGGTGCTGCCGCCGCTGATCGTCACCGACGCCGAGATCGACGAGGGCGCCGAGCGGCTGGAGGCCGCCTGCGCCGCGCTGGCGGGGTAGGGCCATGCCGCACTTCCTCGACATCGCCGACACGCCCGCGGCCGACCTTCGCGCCATGATCGAGGCGTCGAAGGCGATGAAGGCGGCGCGCGCGGGCCGCCCGAAGGGCACGGCCGACGACGACCGCCCGCTCGCGGGCCGGATGCTCGCCATGATCTTCGAGAAGCCCTCGACCCGCACCCGCGTCAGCTTCGACATGGCGATGCGCCAGCTCGGCGGCGAGACCATGCTGCTGAACGGCGCCGACATGCAGCTCGGCCGCGGCGAGACGCTGGCCGACACCGCCCGCGTGCTGTCGCGCTACGTCGACGCCATCATGATCCGCACCACGGCGCATGCGAAGCTGCTGGAGCTCGCCGAACACGCGACCGTCCCGGTGATCAACGCGCTCACCGACGACAGCCACCCCTGCCAGATCATGGCCGACGTGATGACGGTGGAGGAGCGCCGCGGCCCCATCGCCGGCAGGAAGCTCGCCTGGTGCGGCGACGGCAACAACATGGCGCAGACCTTCGTCGAGGCGGCGACCCAGTTCGACTTCGCGCTGGCCCTCGCCTGCCCCGAGGCGCTCGACGTGGCGCCGCGGTTCCTCGACCGCGCGCGCGCGGCGGGAGCGCGCGTGACGGTCGAGCGCGACCCCGCGAAGGCGGTGGCCGGCGCCGACGCCGTGATCACCGACACCTGGCTTTCTATGGGCGACGAAGGCGCGGCGCGCGAGCGCCGGCACAACCTGCTCCGCCCCTATCAGGTCGACGCCGCGCTGATGCGCAAGGCGAAGCCTGACGCGCTGTTCCTCCACTGCCTCCCCGCGCACCGCGAGGAGGAGGCGACGGCGGAGGTGATGGACGGGCCGCAGTCGGTGATCTTCGACGAGGCTGAGAACCGGCTCCACGCCCAGAAAGGGGTGCTGCGCTGGTGCCTCGGCGCCCTCTGACTGGTCACCGCGCGGGCGCCCGCCGACGCCGGCTTGGGCGCCTGCGCGAAACCCGGCCCGGCTGACCATTCGTTCACCAACTTCCCTTGACCCTCGGGGGTCGGCATGCTCCTTTCGGCTGCGACAGGCCGTCACAAGGCCTGCGCTTCCAGCATTCGGAGGGGAAGATGACCCGACTGACACCCACGCGCCGCGGCTTCATGGCGGGCACAGCCGCCGCCGCGGGCGCCGCCGCCCTGCCGCTGGGCGCGGCCCGCGCGCAGGCGCCGAGCGGCGTGCTGCGGGTGATACCGCACGCCTCGCTGACCATCCTCGATCCGGTCGCGACCACCGGCTACATCGTGCGCAACCACGGGTATCTGATCTACGACACCCTCTTCGCGATGGACGAGAACCTCGAGGTGCAGCCGCAGATGGCGAGCGGCGTCGAGATCTCGGACGACGGCCTGACCTACCGCATCTCCCTGCGCGACGGGCTGGCGTGGCACGACGGCACGGCCGTCGACGCCGAGGACTGCGCGCTCTCGCTGATCCGCTGGGGGCAGGTCGACGGCATGGGCCGGCGGCTGTTCACCTATGTCGACAGCTGCACCCACGACGGCGCGTCCACCATCGTGCTGACGCTGAACCGCCCCTACGGCCTCGTGCTCCAGTCGATCGGCAAGCTGTCGACCAACGTGCCGTTCATGATGCCGAAGCGCTTTTCCGCCAAGCCGACCACCGAGCGGCTGTCGGCGGAGGAGATGGTCGGCTCCGGCCCGTTCAGGTTCGTCGCCGACGAGTTCCGTCCGGGCGCGCGCGTCGTCTACGAGCGCAACCCCGACTACGTGCCGCGCGACGAGCCGGCGTCCAACGCGGCCGGCGGCAAGGTGGTGCATCTCGAAGGCGTCGAGTGGATCAACTTCCCCGACCCGAACACCCAGCTCAACGCGCTCGCCACCGGCGAAGTCGACTACTGGGAGCAGGTGCCGGCCGACCTCGCGCCGATCGTCGCCACCATGCCGGGCGTGAACGTCGAGAACTTCAACCCCCTCGGCAACGTGGGCATGGCGCGGTTCAACAGTCTCGTCGGCGCCAGCGCCAACCCCGGCGTGCGCCGCGCGATCGCCCGCGCGCTCAATCAGCAGGACCTGCTGCTGGCCGCGGTCGGCTCGATGGAGTTCGGGCAGGAGTGCTTCTCGGTCTTCCCCTGCGGCACGACCTTCGCCAACGACGCGGGGTCAGACTTCATCCGCGAACCCGACCTTGAGGACGCCCGCCGCATCCTGGCCGAGTCGGGCTACGACGGCGAGCGGTTCGTCGTGCTCGCGACGACCGACATCCCGGTGCAGACCAACTACATCCAGGTGATCGTCGACACGATGCGCCGCATCGGCATCAACGTCGACGCGCAGGCGATGGACTGGGCGACGGTGCTGCAGCGCCGCACCAGCCGCGCGCCGGTCGACGAGGGCGGCTGGAACATGTTCGTCACGTGGTGGGAGGGCGCCGACCTGCTCGACCCGGTCGTGCAGTTCGCCATGTCGGCGGGCGGCGACGAGGCGTGGATCGGCTGGGCCACCGACCCGACGATCGAGGACATGCGCACCCAGTTCGCCGAAGCCGGCTCGATGGAGGAGCAACTCGAGCTGGCGGCGAAGATTCAGGAGCGGTTCTTCGAGCAGAACTTCCACGCGGTGCTCGGCCAGTTCTTCACGCCGACCGGCTTCCGCGACAACGTCTCGGGGATCCTGCAGGCGCCGCCGTTCTTCTGGAACATCCGGAAGGCCTGACGCCGGCCAAGGCCGGAGCCGTCCGGCTCCGGCCGCTCTCTTGGAGGGGCGCCGATGCCGTTCCTGATCATCCAGCGCCTGCTTTCGACCATCCCGGTGCTGCTGGTCGTGGCCGTGGTCGTGTTCCTGATGCTGCGCGTCTCGGGCGACCCGGCGGCGATCCTCGCCGGCGACACCGCGACCAGCGAGCAGATCGAGGCGGTGCGCGTGGCGCTCGGTCTCGACCGCCCCGTCTGGGAGCAGTTCCTCGGCTGGATCGTCCAGGTGCTGCGCGGCGATCTGGGCGAGTCGCTCTTCACCGGCCTGCCGGTGACGACGCTGATCGGCCAGCGCATCGAACCGACGGCGATGCTCGCGCTGACCACCATCGTCTTCTCGGTGCTGGTCGCGGTGCCGCTCGGCGTCCTCGCCGCGTGGCGGGCGAACACCTGGGTCGACCGGGCGGTGATGGTGTTCGCGGTGCTCGGCTTCTCGGTGCCGGTGTTCGTCCTCGGCTATTTTCTGATGTACGCCTTCTCGATCAGCCTGCGCTGGCTGCCGGTGCAGGGCTACACCAGCCCGTTCGTGGATTTCGGGGCGTTCCTTCGACAGATCATCCTGCCGACCCTGACGCTCTCCTGCATCTACATCGCGCTGATCGCCCGCATCACCCGCGCGAGCGTGATGGAGGTGCTGAACGAGGATTACATCCGCACCGCCCGCGCCAAGGGGCAGATCGAGCGCATCGTCCTGTTCCGCCATGCGCTGAAGAACGCCGCCGTGCCGATCGTGACCGTGATCGGTCTCGGCGTCGCGCTGCTGATCGGCGGCGTGGTCGTGACGGAGAGCGTGTTCAACATCCCCGGCCTCGGCCGCCTGGTGGTCGACGCCATCACCCGGCGCGACTACCCGATCATCCAGGGGCTCATCCTGTTCTTCGCCTTCATCTACGTGATGCTGAACCTGATGATCGACCTGACCTACGCCGCGCTCGACCCGAGGATCCGGTATTGAGCGCCGTCGAGAACGCCGCGCCGCTGGCGCCGCCCCGCGCGCCCTCGGCGCTGGCGGCCGTCAAGCGCCACCCCCTCGCCGCCGTCGCAGCGCTGGTGCTCGCCGCGATCGTGGTCGCCGCCGTCTTCGCGCCGTGGGTGGGCACGGTGGACCCGACAGCGCTCGCGCCCGCGCGCAGGCTGGCCGCGGCTTCGGCCGAGCACTGGCTCGGCACCGACCACCTCGGCCGCGACGTCTGGAGCCGCATGGTCTACGGCGCGCGGGTGTCGGTGACGGTGGGCGTCGCCGTCGCTGTCCTCTCTATCGTCGTAGGGCTCTTCGTCGGCCTCTTCACCGGGTTCATCCGCTGGCTCGACCCGATCGTGATGCGCATCATGGACGGGCTGATGGCGATCCCCGGCATCCTGCTCGCCATCGCGCTGGTCTCCGTCTCCGGCGCCTCGATGGTGACCGTCATCTTCGCGATCACCGTGCCGGAGGTGCCGCGCGTGGTGCGCCTCGTGCGGTCGGTGGTGCTGTCGGTGCGCGAGGAGCCTTATGTCGAGGCGGCCGTCTCGGTGGGCACGCCGCTGCCGCTGATCCTCTGGCGCCACGTGGTGCCGAACTGCGTGCCGCCGCTGATCGTGCAGGCGACCTACATCACCGCGTCCGCCATGCTGACCGAGGCGATCCTGTCTTTCCTCGGGGCGGGCACGCCGCCGATCATCCCCTCCTGGGGCAACATGGTCGCGGAGGCGCGGCTGCTGTTCCAGATCGCGCCGTGGAACCTGCTGTTCCCCGGCATCGCGCTGGCCGTGACGATCCTCGCCGTCAACGTGCTCGGCGACGCGCTGCGCGACCGGCTCGATCCGAAACTGGCCAAGAGGGTGGGGCGATGACCGGAAAACCCGTGCTGTCGATCCGCAACCTCTCGGTGGCGCTGCCCGAGGGCGCCGACCGTCGCCATGCGGTCGAGAACGTCTCCTTCGACGTCGATCCGGGCGAGATCGTCTGCGTCGTCGGCGAGTCCGGATCGGGCAAGTCGGTGACCGCGTTCTCGGTGATGGGGCTGCTGCCGCCGGGCGAACTGAAGCCGGTGCAGGGCGAAATCCTGCTCGAAGGCGAGAACGTGCTGACCGCCTCGCCCCAGCGCCTGCGCGACCTGCGCGGCACGCGCATGGCGATGATCTTCCAGGAGCCCGCGACGGCGCTGAACCCGGTGATGACCGTCGGCCAGCAGATCGACGAAGTGCTGCGCATCCACACCGGCCTACCCCCCGCCGAGCGCAAGGCGAAGGTCATCGGCGTCCTTGACGCCATGCACCTGCCCGACCCCGCCGGCGCCTACGACAAGTATCCCCACCAGATGTCGGGCGGTCAGCGCCAGCGCGTGATGATCGCCGCGGCCATGGCGCTCGACCCCGCCATCCTGATCGCCGACGAGCCGACGACGGCCCTCGACGTCACCACGCAGGCGCAGATCCTGACGCTGATCAAGGAGATGCAGGAGCGCCGCGGCACGGGCGTGCTGTTCATCACCCATGATTTCGGCGTGGTCGCCGAGATCGCCGACAAGGTGGTGGTGATGCGCCAGGGGTCGGTGGTCGAGTCGGGGCCGGCGGGCGCGATCTTCGAGAACCCGCGCGAAGACTACACGCGGATGCTGATCTCCTCCGTGCCGAGCCTCGACCCGCCGGCGCGGGAGCCGGCGCAGGGGCCGGTGGCGGTCGAGTCCATCGGGCTGGTCAAGCGCTACGGCGGGGGCGGCTGGTTCGCGAAGAAGGGCGAAGGCTTCCTCGCGGTGAAGGGGGTCGACCTCTCGGTGCGCCGCGGCGAGACGCTGGGCGTGGTCGGCGAGTCGGGTTCGGGAAAGTCGACGGTGGCGCGCTGCATCGTGCGCCTGATCGACCCGACCGAAGGGGCCGTGCGGCTGGCGGGAACCGACATCGCGAAACTTTCGACGCGGGGCCTGCGCCCCTATCGCCGGCGCATCCAGATCGTGTTCCAGGACCCCTACCGCTCGCTGAACCCGCGGCGCACGGTGGGGGCGTCGATCATCGAGGGCCCGATGAACTTCGGGCTGCCGAAGGCGGAGGCGACCGCGCGCGCGCGCAACCTCATGGGCCTCGTGGGCCTGAAGCCGGACGCGCTGGAGCGCTATCCGCACCAGTTCTCCGGCGGCCAGCGCCAGCGCCTCGCCATCGCCCGCGCGCTGGCCATGGAGCCCGACGTGATCATCGCCGACGAGGCGGTCTCGGCGCTCGACGTGTCGGTGCAGAAACAGGTGCTCGAATTGCTCGACCGGGTGAAGCGCGAGTTCGATCTGGCGCTCCTGTTCATCACCCATGATCTCCGGGTCGCCGCCCAGATCTGCGACCGGATCATGGTGATGCAGCGGGGCGAAGTCGTCGAGGCGGGGCCGACGCGCGCCATGTTCCGCGCGCCGAAACACCCCTACACCGCGGCGCTGCTCGCCGCCGCGCCTGGGCGCGGCTTCGGCGAGACCGTCGCCGCCTGACGCCGGAGACGATGACGAGCGTGTCCGGAGAGGGCGACGCGCCAGCGCCCGCGGCCCCCGGCTTCGCCGTTTTCGACGGCCACAACGACCTGCTGATGAAGCTCTGGCTGGCCGGCGACCGCGACGGGCGGGCGTTCTTCGACGGGGCCGACGGCCATGTCGATCTGGCCAAGTGCCGCGCCGGCGGGTTCGCCGGCGGCTTCTTCGCGATCTGGCCGCCCGACCCCGCGGAGCCCCCGGAGGACGACCCCGAGCCGACATGGCCGCCGCTCGACGTCGCGCACGCGGGGCGCGCCGCCATGGGCATGGCGGCGATCCTTCTGCGCATGACGCGGGCGCGCCCCGACGCGCTCCGCCTCTGCCGCTCGGCCGACGAGATCGAGGCGGCGCGGGCGGCCGGAGCCGTCGCCGCGGTGATGCATATGGAGGGGTGCGAGGCGATCGACGCCGACCTCGACGCGCTGCACGTGTACCACGCCGCGGGGCTGCGCTCGCTCGGGCCGGTCTGGTCGCGTGACAACATCTTCGGCTCGGGCGTGCCTTTCCGTCACGACGCCTCGCCCGAGATCGGACCGGGGCTGACCGACGCAGGCCGCCGGCTCGTGCGCGCCTGCGACCGGCTCGGCGTGCTCGTCGACCTCAGCCACCTCAACGCCGCCGGTTTCCGTGACGTCGCGGCGATCACCGAAGGCCCGCTGGTGGCGACGCACTCCAACGTCCACGCGCTCTGCCCGGCGAGCCGCAACCTGACGGACTGGCAACTCTCCGCCATCGCCGAGCGCGGCGGCCTCGTCGGCCTGAACTTCGCCGTGCAGTTCCTGCGCGCGGACGGCGCGAAGGACGCCGCGACGCCGCTCGACGTGCTGACGCGCCACCTCGCCCGTCTCGTCGAACGCCTCGGCGAAGGCGGCGTCGCGCTGGGCTCGGATTTCGACGGCGCCGTCATGCCGCAGGCCATCGGCGACGCGGCCGGCCTGCCTGCGCTGACGCGCGCGATGCGCGCCGCGGGGTTCGACGACGCGCTGATCCGGCGCATCTGCTGGGACAACTGGGTCGATCTGCTGCGCCGGGTCATCGGGTGAGCGCGCCCCTCGTTTCGGCATGAAACAACTTCTCACCGCGCGGCGCTTCCCGTCCCGCCCGCGGCCCTTTACCTAAGACGCCGTCATGCCCGCGAACCCCGCAACGCCCCTCGCCGTCATCGTGCTCGCCGCCGGGGCGGGCACGCGGATGAAATCCGCCACGCCGAAGCCGCTCCACACGGTCGCCGGCGCGCCGATGCTCGCACATGCGATGGCGTCGGCTGGCGCCCTTGCGCCGGCCCATTTCGTCGTCGTCGTCGGACACGGCGGCGCGGCGGTGGCGGCCGCGGCGCGGGCGTTCGCCCCCGGAACGGCGATCGTGGAGCAGACGCCCCAGCGCGGCACCGGCGACGCAGCGCGGCGCGCGCTCGCCGCCCTGCCCGATTTCGACGGGACGGCGCTCGTGCTCTACGCCGACACGCCGCTGCTGAGGCCCGAGACGCTGGAAGCCATGGTCGCGGCCGTCGCCGGCGGCGCGGCCGTCGCCGCGCTCGGGTTCGAGAGGGCCGATCCCGGCGCTTACGGCCGGCTGATCCTGACGCCCGAAGGCGACCTCGCGCGGATCGTCGAGGCGGCCGACGCCACGCCCGCCGAGCGCGCCGTCACCCTCTGCAACGCAGGCGTCATGGCGTTCGACGCCAAACCCGGCCGGCGGTGGCTCGCGGCGCTGACGAACGACAACGCCAAGGGCGAACACTACCTGACAGACCTCGTCGCCGCGGCCGTCGCGGACGGACGGCGGTGCGCCGTTGCGCGCTGCGACGAGGCCGAGACGCTGGGGGTCAACGACCGCATCGACCTCGCCGCGGTCGAGGCCGCGTTCCAGCGCCGCGCCCGCGCCGCCGCGATGCGCGAGGGCGCGACGCTGCTGGCGCCCGAGACGGTGTTCCTCGCCTTCGACACCCGCCTCGGCCGCGACGTCGTCGTGGGGCCCCACGTCGTCTTCGGCCCCGGCGTGACGGTCGAGGACAGGGCGACCATCGGCGCGTTTTCGGCTTTGGAGGGTTGCACGATCCGCGCCGGCGCCGCGGTCGGCCCTTTCGCGCGTCTGCGGCCGGGCGCCGACGTCGGCGCTGAGGCGCGCATCGGCAACTTCGTCGAAGTGAAGAACGCGGTGTTCGGGCCCGGCGCCAAGGCGAACCATCTCGCCTACGTCGGCGACGCTTCCGTGGGCGCGGGGGCGAACATCGGCGCCGGCGTGATCACCTGCAACTACGACGGAACCGCGAAGCATCGGACGGTGATCGGCGAGGGCGCCTTCATCGGGTCGAACGCGGCGCTGGTGGCGCCGGTCAGCATCGGCGATGGGGCCTATGTGGCGTCAGGCTCGGTGATCACCGCCGACGTCGCGCCCGACGCGCTGGCGCTCGCACGGGGGCGGCAGGTGGTCAAACCGGGGCTCGCCGCGCGGCTGCGGGCGCGGCTCGCCGCGATGAAACAGATGCGCAGGGAGTGAGGGCGGGCGATGTGCGGCATCATCGGCGTGTTGGCGCGGCGGCCGGCTGCTCCGCTGCTGCTCGAGGGGCTCAAGCGGCTCGAGTATCGCGGCTACGACAGCGCGGGCATGGCGACCCTGCAGGACGGACGCATCGAGACGCGCCGGGCCCCCGGAAAGCTGGCGGCGCTGGAGGCGGTCCTCGACGCCGCGCCGCTCGAGGGCGAGACGGGCATCGGCCACACCCGATGGGCGACGCACGGCGCGCCGACGGAGCTGAACGCCCACCCGCACCGCGCCGGCCCCGTGGCCGTGGTGCACAACGGGATCATCGAGAACCACCGCGCGCTCCGCGCAGAACTGGTCGCCGCAGACGTCGCGTTCGGCAGCGAGACCGACAGCGAGGTTGCGGCGCAGCTCTGCGCCCAGCTCATGCGCCAGGGTCACGGGCCTGTCGACGCCGCGGCCGCCACGCTGAAGCGGCTCGACGGGGCCTTCGCCCTCTGCTTCCTGTTTCAGGACGCGCCTGACCTGCTTGTCTGCGCCCGGCGCGGCTCGCCGCTCGCCATCGGCTACGGCGACGGCGAGATGTTCGTCGGCTCCGACGCGCTGGCGCTGGCGCCCTTCACCGCGCGGATCGCCTATCTTGAGGAGGGGGACTGGGCGGCGGTGACGCGCGAAGGCGCCCACGTCTTCGACGCCGAGGGCTATCCGGTGACGCGGCCGACGCGGAATGTCGCCGTCGACGCGTTGCTCGTCGGCAAGGACGGGCACCGCCATTTCATGGCCAAGGAGATCCGCGAGCAGCCGGGCGTCGCGGCCCGTGTGTTGACAGCCTACGCGGCGCCGGACCTGTCGCGGGTTACCTCGCCCGCCGAGGCGCTCGACTGGGCCGGCGTCACACGGTTGACGCTCGTCGGCTGCGGCACGGCGCACTATGCCTGCCATGTCGCGAAGTACTGGTTCGAGAGCATCGCGCGGCTGCCGGTCGAGATCGAGGTGGCGTCCGAGTTCCGCTATCGCGCGCCGCCCCTGCCGCCCGGCGGGGTGGCGGCTTTCGTCAGCCAGTCGGGCGAAACCGCCGACACCCTCGCGGCGCTGCGCTACGCGCGGTCGGAGGGGCAGACGATCATCGGCGTGGTCAACGTCGAAACGTCGACGATCGCGCGGGAATCGGACCTGGTGCTGCCGATCCTCGCGGGACCCGAGATCGGAGTCGCCTCGACCAAGGCGTTCACGGCGCAGCTGATGACGCTCGCGACGGTCGCGATCGCGGCGGGCCGCGCGCGCGGCGTGCTCGACGCCGCGGGCGAAGCGCGGTTGACGCAGCTGCTGTCGACGGTCCCCGGCGCCTTGGCCGAAGCGATCGCCGGCGAGGACGCCATCGCCGCGCTGGCGGCCGAGATCGCGACGGCGCGCGACGTCCTGTTCCTCGGGCGGGGGGCGATGTATCCGCTGGCGCTGGAGGGGGCGCTCAAGCTCAAGGAGCTCACCTACATCCACGCGGAGGGCTACGCCGCCGGCGAACTGAAGCACGGCCCCATCGCGTTGATCGACGAGGCGACGCCTGTGGTCGCCCTCGCGCTGAGCGGCGCGCTGTTCGAAAAGACCGCTTCGAACCTCGAGGAGGTGATGGCCCGCAAGGGGCGCGTGGCGCTGTTCACCGATGTTCCGGACTCTCCCGTCGCGAGGGAAGCGTGGCGCGTTCTCGCCCTGCCGAAAGTCGATCCGTTCGTGGCGCCGATCGTCTGCGCTGCGCCGATCCAACTGCTCGCCTACCACGCGGCTCTCGCCAAGGGGACCGACGTGGATCAGCCGCGGAACCTCGCGAAGTCGGTGACGGTGGAGTGATGACGATACGACATGTTGAGTGTTTTGTGCACGAAAAATAAAGATTGGACAGAAGAGAAGATCCAGAAACGCTTCGCCGAAGGCTTCGGCAGGGGTGTGGGCCGCGACTACAAACCGTGGCTGACCGTCGGTCGATCTGCGCCGTCCGTCGGATCCTCCAACCGCTCCGGGGCCCGCACGACGGGACGGGTACACCACTACCTGTCAGACACCGAGCGCAACGCCTTCCTGATCTACGATTGGGCGGCGAGCGTGGTGGACATCCGCGAACAGTTCCCCCTCGACCGCGGGGAGACCCGCGCCATCGCCGAGGCGATGGGGGTGCGGCATCCGACCTATCCGGGAACCGCCGTTCCGGTCGTCATGACCACGGACTTCCTGCTCGACACCGTCGTCGACGGCCGGACGATGCAAGCCGCGCGCGGTGAAACCGGCGGCTGGGCTTGCGGACCGGCGTGTGCTGGAGAAGCTGGAGATCGAGCGGCGCTACTGGGTCGGGCGCGGCGTCGACTGGGGGATTGTCACCCAGCGCGACCTCCCGCCCGTCCTCATTCAGAACCTGACCTGGCTGGCGGGCCCCTGGGCGCGGGATGAATGGAAGTCCGGCGACGTCGACCGCGTGGGCATGCCGGAGGAGGCCCTGTCGACAGACGGTAACGTGACATTCGGCGAGTTCTGCGCGGCGGTGGATCGCCGTCCTGGCATGGACAGCGGCGTCACCATCGGGCTGATCCGGCGTTTGGTCAGCACGAAACGCTGGGCGACCGACCTGTCGATCATGATCTTCGATCCGGCTCAGCCGATGAGCCGCTTTCGCATCGTCTCGTCCGAAGCGAAGAAGGTGTCGGTGTGGTCATCCCCGCCGTGCGCGATGTTCTGCGCTTCGACGACCGCCCCGCCCATCGCCCCCGCTCACCCCGAAACCGCAACCCCGCAACCC